>CADCVQ010000158.1 GCA_902806175.1 uncultured Solirubrobacteraceae bacterium | reverse complement strand
GCCGCGCGCGTGCTCGCCGCCGGCGCCGTCGGCTGGATCGCGATCGTCGCGGCGATGACCATGATCGACTTCCCGGGCCTCGCGCGGTTCATGGCCCCGCCGGCCGCGATCGCCGGCCTGCTCGGCGGCGTCGGGCTCGCGGCCCTGCTGGCGAGCCCGCGGCCGCGCGGCGTCGCCGGCGCCGCCGGCGCGGTCGCGGCGGCGCTGGCGCTGGTCGTCACCGCGCGCGGGCTGCCCGGTCGCCTTGCCGAGCTGCCGGAGGGCTGGCGCAGCGCCGAGCGCTCGGCGCAGTCGCATGACCGGGTGCGCGCGCTGCTCGACGACGCGGGGCGCAAGCGGCTGCTGAGCTGCGGCCGCCTGGCGACGAGCGACACGCTCGCGCGCACCGCCCTGGCGTGGCATCTCGATGTCCCGCTCTCCGAGGTCGTGAGCTTCGGCCTCGTGCCGCACCTGTCGGGCGCCTTCGTCGTCGACGTCGATGCGCGCCCGCGCCTGCGCGCGGCGATGAGCTCGGTCGCGACGCAGATCGGCCGCGTCGGCGAGTGGCGCGTCTACTCGCTGGACTGCCCGGCGATCGCGAGCGCTCGCGGGCGGCGCGCAGCGCGGGATCTCGCGCGCCCCGCGGTAGGGCAGCCCGGCGCGCGCGGAGCACCGCACACGCACTAGTGGGCCGCCCACAAACGTTGCACCCGAAACCCCGGGCGCCGATCACCGCCGGGCGGCGTCCTCGGATCTCGATGTGGCAGGGCCACACCTTCGATCCTGCGTCCTTGCCTGGCGGCGCCGGCATCCCGGGGTTTCGGGCACAACGTTCCTGGGCGACCCCCTAGGCTGCGCGTCCTGCAGAGTTAGGGCACTCTAATTAGGCTTTCCTAACATGCTCTCCGTCGTCATCCCAGCCACCGACATGCCGGCCACCCTCGGCCGCTGCCTCGCAGCGCTCGAGCGCTCGTGCGAACCCCACGCCGTCGAGGTCGTGATGGCTGCGCGCGACAGCGGTCCGGCCGCGGCGCGCAACGCCGGCGTCGCGCGGACGGACGGCGATATCGTCGTCTTCGTGGACGCCGACGTCGAGGTGCATCCCGATGCTCTGCGCCGCCTGCGCGAGGCGCTCGAGCGCGACGCCGGGCTGGATGCCGTGTTCGGCGCCTACGACGAGCGGCCCGCGGCGACGCCGGTCGTCTCGCGCTTTCGCAACCTCCTGCATCATCACGTGCACGTCGCCGCGGCCGGTCCCGCAACGACGTTCTGGGCCGGCCTTGGGGCGATCCGGCGCGAGGCATTCGACGCCGTCGGCGGCTTCGACGCGGGCCGCTATCCGTGCTCCTCGATCGAGGACATCGAACTCGGCATGCGCCTGCGCTCGGCCGGGCGCAGGATCGCGCTGGACCCGCACGCGCGCTGCACGCACCTCAAGCGCTGGACGCTGCGCTCGATGCTGCGCACGGACCTGCGCGCGCGCGGCGCGCCGTGGGTCGCGCTGCGCCTGGAGCGCGGCGGCGACGGCGCAACCGCGCTGAACCTCGCTTGGCGCCACCGGCTGGCGGCCGTCGCCGCCGTCCTGTTCGCGGGCGGCGCCGTCAGCGGCCACGGGCGTGTCGCCGCAGTCGCGCTGGCAGCGATGCTCGCCCCTAACGCGCGCTTCTACGCGTTGCTCGCGCGACTCGGCGGCCCGCGCCTGGCGCTCGCCGGCGTGCCGCTGCACCTCGTCCACCACCTGACCGCGGTGGCGTCCCTACCCGCCGGCCTGCTGCTGTGGGCGCTGCGCCGGTGAGTGACGCGCCGTTGCGGTTGGGGCTCGTCGGCTGCGGCCGGCTTGCGGAGCTCGGCTACGCGCGCGCCGCGCAGGCGGCCGCAGGCGTCGAGATCGTCGCCGTCGCCGATCCCGACCGCGCGCGGCGCGGGCTGCTGGCGGGCAAGCTCGGCGCGTCCGCGCACGCTGGCCTGGACCAGCTGGTGGGCGCGGGGCCGCTGGACGGGATCGTCATCTGCACGCCGCCGGAGGATCACGAGCAGACCGCGGTCGGCGCTGCGCGCGCCGGGCTGCGGGCGCTCGTCGAGAAGCCGCCCGCCCCGGACGCCGCCGGCGCGCTGCGGATCGCGGCGCTCAGGCCCGCGCCGTGGCTGGGCTTCAACCGCCGCTTCGACCAGGGGCTCGCGCTCGAGCACCAGCTGCCGCCCGACGGCGACCTGTCGCTGAACATGGTCCTGCACTACCGCCGCAAGTCGTGGCGGCCGGTGGCGCGCGGCGACGACGCGATGCTCGACCTGGCCCCGCACCTGATCGACCTCGCCCTGTTTCTGACCGCGTCGCTGCCGCTCGCGGTCCGCGCCACCAGCACCCGCGAGCGCGCCGGCCTCGTGCTCGCGACGACGCGCGCCGAGGCGAAGATCGAGTGCGCGACGAACATGGCGCACCACGAGCTCGTCGAGATCCGCGGCGCGGACGGGCGCCGCCTGGGCCGTGCCGAGCGCGGCGGGCGCCTGAGCGGCATCCTCGGTCGCGTCACGCCGCGCGCGCACCCGCTCGTGCGCTCGCTGACGCTGCAACTCGAGGCCTACGGGCGCGCGCTGCGCGGCGCCGATCGGGGGCCGCTGGCCACCGCCGGCGAGGGCGCCGCCGTGATGCGCGTGCTCGACGCGGCGCGCCGCTCGGACGCCATCGGCGGTGAGACGGTGGCGGTCGAGGGCGTCACGGTGCAGCGGTGATCTGCGTCCTGCAGTTCGACGCCGCCAGCGTCGCGGTCGTCGACCGGATGCTCCCCGCAGGCCGCCTTCCGGTGCTCGCCGGGCTGATCGAGCGCGGCCGGCGGATCGCGCTGGACACGCCGGCCAACCACTTCGCGGCGGGCGCGTTCCATACCCTCTACAGCGGGATCGAGCTCGCCGATCACGGCCTCTTCTATCCCTTCCAGTGGGAGGCGGCCGCGCAGCGCGCGCGCTACATGAGCGCTCTCCCGGCGCCGCCGGCGATCTGGGAGCGACTCGCGCGGGCAGGCCTGCGCACGCTTGCGGTCGACCCCTACGAGAGCCGGCCGCCGCGCGACTGGAAGGGCACCTACGTCTGCGGCTGGGGCTTTCGCGATCGGGTCGTGCTGCCGCGCTGGTCGCTGCCGCGCGCGGCGGGCGCGCAGCTCGCCAAGCGCCACGGCGGTGGCCCGCACGCGACGGAGATCTTCGGCCGCCCGACGGTCCGCGAGCTGCTGGCGCTGCGCGAGAAGCTCGTCGCCGCGCCCGCCCGCGTGGCCACCGCGGCGATCGAGCTGATCGAGCGCGACGAGCCGTACGACCTCACGTGGCTGACGTTCAGCGCGGCGCATCTCGCGGGCCATCAGTTCTGGGATCTGTCGCAGCTCGCGGAGCAGCCGGCCGGCCGCGACCGCGCGCTGCTAGGCAGCGCGCTGCAAGACGTCTACGCAGCGGTCGACGAGGCCTTCGGCCGCGTGCTCGCGGCGCTCCCGCCGGACACAGACGTCGTCGTGGCCTCGGCCGTCGGGATGGACGTCAACAGCTCGCGCGCCGACCTGCTGCCGCAGATGCTCGCGGCGGTGCTGCACGGCGGCCCGCTGCCCAGCGACGCAGGCGGCGGCGCGGGTGCGATCTGGCGCCTGCGGGCCGCGATCCCGACGGGCGCGCGCGGCGCGATCGCGCGCGCCCTGCCCGACCGCGTGGCGCTCGAGCTGACGGCACGCCTGGAGCTGCGCGGCATCGGCTGGTCGGAGACGGCGGCGTTCTGTCACCCGGCCGACAACCAGGGCTACATCCGCCTGAACCTGCGCGGCCGCGAGCGCGACGGGATCGTCGAGCCGGCCGACGCCGACGCGCTGCTGGACACGATCGCGCAAGGCCTGCGGACCTTCCACGACCCCGACGGCGCGCCCGCCGTCGCGCGCGTCGACCGCGTCCGCGAGCACCACGCCGGCGCGCGCGCCGACCAGCTCCCCGACCTCGTCGTGCAATGGAGCGAGCGCCCCGCGACGACGCTGGCGGGCGTCCACTCAGCGCGCTTCGGCGACGTGCTGCGGCGCGGGTCGGGCAGCGGGCGGTCGGGCAACCACACGTCGG
>CADCVQ010000157.1 GCA_902806175.1 uncultured Solirubrobacteraceae bacterium | reverse complement strand
CGTTGGCGATCACGTCGTCCACGCCGCCGGCCATGAAGAACGCCTGCTCCGGCAGGTGGTCGAACTCGCCCTGCGTCAGCCGCTCGAACGACGAGATCGTCTCCTCGAGCTTCACGTACTTGCCCGGGATGCCCGTGAACTGCTCGGCCACCGCGAACGGCTGCGACATGAAGCGCTGGATGCGGCGCGCGCGCGCCACGATGCGCTTGTCGTCCTCGGAGAGCTCGTCCATGCCGAGGATCGCGATGATGTCCTGCAGCTCCTTGTAGCGCTGGAGGATGCGCTGCACCTCGGTGGCCACGCGGTAGTGGCGCTCGCCCAGGTACTGCGCGTCGAGGATGCGGCTCGTCGAGTCGAGCGGGTCCACCGCCGGGTAGATCCCGAGCTCGGTGATCTTGCGGTTGAGCACCACCGTGGCGTCGAGGTGCGCGAACGCCGTGGCCGGCGCCGGGTCCGTGAGGTCGTCGGCGGGCACGTAGATGGCCTGCACCGAGGTGATCGAGCCGTTGCGCGTCGACGTGATGCGCTCCTGCAGCTCGCCCATCTCGGTGGCCAGCGTCGGCTGGTAGCCCACGGCGCTCGGCATGCGGCCTAACAGCGCCGACACTTCCGAGCCGGCCTGCGTGAAGCGGAAGATGTTGTCGATGAACACGAGCACGTCGGCGTGCTCCTCGTCGCGGAAGTACTCGGCGACCGTGAGGCCGGCGAGCCCCACGCGGAGGCGCGCCCCCGGCGGCTCGTTCATCTGGCCGTAGATGAGCGCCACCTTGTCGAGGATCCCCGCCTCCTGGAACTCCAGGTACAGGTCGTTCCCCTCGCGCGTGCGCTCGCCCACGCCGCAGAACACGCTCTTGCCGCCGTGCCCCTTGGCGACGTTGTTGATGAGCTCCTGGATGACCACCGTCTTGCCCACGCCGGCGCCGCCGAAGAGCCCGATCTTCCCGCCCTTCACGAACGGCGCGATCAGGTCGATGACCTTGATCCCCGTCTCGAACACCTCGGTCTTCGGCTCGAGCGACACGAACTCCGGGCTGCCGCGGTGGATGGGCCACCGGAGCGCGTCGGCCGGGATGTCGGCGCCGTTGTCCACCGGCACGCCGAGCACGTTGAGGATGCGGCCGAGCGCCGGGGCGCCCACCGGCACCGAGATCGGCGCGCCGGTGTCGGTCACCTCCATCCCGCGGACCACCGCGTCGGTGGTCGACATCGCCACCGCGCGCACGGCGTTGCGCCCGATGTGCTGCTGCACCTCGGCCGTCACGTCGATGCGCGAGCCGTCCGGCGCCACCGCGGTGATGCGCAGCGCGTTGTAGATCTCGGGCAGGTGCTCGGCCTCGAACTCCACGTCGAGGACCGGGCCGATGACCTGCACGACCTTGCCGATGTTGTGCGTGGCGACCGCGGTTGCCATGAGTTGTCTCCGAATGGGTAGCTGCGAAATCAGAGCGCCGCGGCGCCGCCGACGATCTCCGCGATCTCCTGCGTGATCTGCGCCTGGCGGGCCCGGTTGTACGTGCGCTTGAGCAGGTTGAGGATCTCGCCCGCGTTGTCCGTCGCGCTCTTCATCGCCGTGCGGCGCGCGCCCTGCTCGGCGGCGGCCGTCTCGACGAGCGCGCGGTACACCGTGTTGCGCACGTAGAGCGGGAGCAGCTCGGTGAGGATCGCCTCGGGCGACGGCGCGAGGATGTAGTCGCGCTGCCGGGTCTGCGCGCCGGCCGGCGGCTCCACGGGGAGCACCTGCAGCGTCGCCGGCGGGGTCGACAGCGCCGAGTTGAACTTCGCGTGCACCACGTACACCGCGTCCACGTCGCCGGCCACGAAGGCGGCCATCAGCGCGTCGACCAGCGACGCCGCGTCCTCGGCGGTCGGCCGGTCGGTGATGTCGGTGCGCTCGGCGGCGAGCTGGCGCCCCACGTACCGGAAGTAGCCGATCCCCTTGCGCCCGACCACGTGCACGTCGACGCGGGCGCCCGCGGCCTCGAGCTCGGCCACGCGCGCCCGCGCCTCCTTGATCAGGTTCGCGTTGAACCCGCCCGCGAGGCCGCGGTTGCTCGTCATCAGGATCACGGCCGCGCGCCGCACGCGCGCCGGGCGCCGGAGCAGCGGGAACCGCTCCGCCAGCTCCGGCGAGTTGAGGCGCGACAGCACCTCGCCGAGCGCCGCCGCGTAGGGCCGGGCGGCCACCACGCGGTCCTGCGCCCGCTTCATCTTCGACGTCGCCACCATCTCCATCGTGCGCGTGATCTTGCGCGTGTTCTCCACGCTCTTGATCCGCCCCTTGAGCTCGCGACCCTTGGCCATCGGTCGACCCCGTTAGCGCGCGGCCGCGGCGGCCGCCGGCCGCGTCGCGGCGGCGCTGCCGCCGAGCTGCTTGAAGCCGTCGACCGCGCGCTTGAGATCGGCCTCCGTCTCCTTGGAGATCACCTTCTCCGTCCGGATGCGCTCGGCCACCTGCGGGAACTGCGCCGAGCTGTACTCGAGGAAGCCGCGCTCCCACTCGCGGATCTGCGCGACCGGGATCTCGTCGAGGTGGCCGTTCGTCACCGCGTAGAGCACCATCACCTGCTGCTCGAGCGGCAGCGGGCGGTACTGCGGCTGCTTGAGGATCTCGACGGTGCGGGCGCCGCGGTCGAGCTGGCGCTTGGTCGCGTTGTCGAGGTCGGAGGCGAAGGCGGCGAACGCCTCGAGCTCGCGGTACTGCGCGAGGTCGAGCCGCAGCCGGCCGGCCACGCTGCGCATCGCCTTGGTCTGCGCCGAGCCGCCCACGCGCGACACCGAGATGCCGACGTTCACCGCCGGCCGGACGCCCGAGTAGAACAGGTCGGACTCGAGGAAGATCTGCCCGTCGGTGATCGAGATGACGTTCGTGGGGATGTAGGCCGACACGTCGCCGGCCTGCGTCTCGATGATCGGCAGCGCCGTCATCGAGCCGCCACCGAGGTCGTCGTTGAGCTTGACCGCTCGCTCCAGCAGGCGGCTGTGCAGGTAGAAGACGTCGCCCGGGTAGGCCTCGCGACCGGGCGGGCGGCGCAGCAGCAGCGACATCTGGCGGTAGGCGAACGCGTGCTTGGTGAGATCGTCGTAGACGCACAGCGCGGCCTTGCCCTCGTAGAGGAAGTGCTCGGCCATCGCGCAGCCGGCGTACGGGGCGAGGAACTTCACCGGCGCGGCCTCGTCGGCGGCGGCGGCGACGATGATCGTGTTCTCCATCGCGCCGTTCTCGCGCAGCGTCTCGGCGATCTGCACGACGGTCGCCATGCGCTGGCCGATCGCGACGTAGACGGAGATCAGGCCGCTGCCCTTGTTGTTGATGATCGTGTCCAGCGCGATCGCGGTCTTGCCGGTCTGGCGGTCGCCGATGATCAGCTCGCGCTGGCCACGGCCGATCGGGATCATCGAGTCGATCGCCTTCAGGCCGGTCTGCATCGGCTCGACGACCGGCTGGCGCTGCACGACGCCGGGCGCCTTGAACTCGGCGGGGCGCTTCGTCGACGTGTTGATGTCGCCCTTGCCGTCCAGCGGGTTGCCGAGCGGGTCGACGATGCGCCCCAGCAGCTCCTCGCCGACGGGGATCTCGAGCAGGTGGCCGGTGCGCTTGACCGTGTCGCCCTCCTTGATGTGCTGCCACTGGCCGAACAGCACGACGCCGACGTTGTCGGACTCGAGGTTCAGCGCCAGGCCGGTGACGTCATGCGGCAGCTCGAGCATCTCGAAGGACTGGCAGTTCTCGAGGCCGTGGACGCGGGCGATGCCGTCGCCGACGGAGAGGACGGTGCCGACCTCGGTCAGCTCGGCCGAGTCGGCGTCGAGCCCCTCGATGCGGCTCTTGAGGATGGACGTGATCTCGTCAGGCTTGATCTGCATGAATGCCTTTCCCGTTAGGCCGCGCCGCGCGCGACGGCCTTTCTCAAAGTTTCAAGTCGGTTGCGGATCGACGCGTCGAGGATCGAGTTGCCGACCCGCAGGACGATGCCGCCGAGGATCTCCGGGTCGACGCGCTGCGTCAGCTCGATCCTCTGGCCGGTGGTCTTCTCGATCTGCTCGCCCAGCTGCTTGGCGACGCTCTCGTCGAGCTCGATCGCGGTCGCGATCTGGACCGGCAGGATCTGGTGCTCGTGCTCCCAGAGCGTGTCGTAGTAGCGGCGGATGCGAAAGATCGCCGGCATGCGGTGCTTTTCGATCAACAGCTCGAGGAAGTTGACAAACGCGTCGTCGGCTCCGTCGAGCAGCGTCACGAGCCCGTCCTTCTTCTCCTGCGTGGAGAAGTAGGGCGAGAAGAAGTAGACCGCCAGGTCGTGGCTTTCGTCGAGCGCCTCCGCGAACTGTCCGAGCTGCTCGCGGATCTCGTCCGTCGCATCGTGCTCGGAGGCGACCTCGAACAGCGCCCGGCCGTAGACCTCGGCGATCTCCTCCATCTAGTTCTTGCTCCCCTCGCCGGCGAGCGACGAGAAGTCCAGCTCGGCAAGCGTCTCCTCGACGAGCTTGCGCTGATCGGCCTCGGTGAGCGTCTTGCGGGTGATCTTCTCCGTCGCGAGGATCGTCAGGTCGGCGACCTCGTTGCGGATGTCCTGGATCGCCCGCCGCGTCTCGGCCTCGATCTCGCGCTTGGTCTGCGCGAGCAGCTCCTCGCGACGCTCCTTGGCCTCGGCGAGCGTCTCCTTCTCGCTCGTCTCGGCGGCCTTGCGCGACCGCGCGAGGATCGCCTCGGCCTGCTCACGGGCCGCGGCCAGCCGCTCGCGGTACTCCTCGAGCAGCGTCTCCGCCTCCGTGCGCGTCTTGGCGGCCGTCTCCAGCGAGTCCTCGATGACGCGCTGGCGCTTGTCGAGCGCCTCGGCGATCTGCGGGAAGGCGTACTTCTTGAGCAGGTAGCCGGAGATCGCGAAGACCAGCAGCGTCCACACCATGAGCCCGAGGTCGGGCTGCACGAGGAAGCTGCCGCCGCCTTCCTCCTTCGCTGCTGCTATGACGACCGCGTCGAGCATCGCGGCCTAGAGGAAGAAGGCGAGCAGGCCGGCGACGAGGCCGTAGAAGACGCACGCCTCGGTGAGGGCGAAGCCGAGCCACTGGATCGAGGTGATCTCGTCCTTCATCTCCGGCTGGCGGGTGACCGACTCGATCACCTTGCCGAAGATGTAGCCGATGCCGACGCCGGCACCCGCGGCGCCGAGTCCACCGCCGAGGCCGAGCGCGACCTTGCCGCCGGCAGCGGCGCCCGCCTCCTTTGGATCGGCGGCTGCCGCGATGATGTCGGTGAGGATGATCGGGTCCACGAAATGCTCCTTGCTTTCAGTTGATCAGTGGTCGTGGGCGACGGCGCCGCCGAAGTAGATCGAGGCCAGCGTCGCGAAGATGAAGGCCTGCAGCGTCGCGACAAGCCCGACCTCGAAGACGAACAGGATCACGCCGAGTGGCAGCGTCAACCAGCCGATGGCTGCGATCCCCAGCAGGACGGCGATACCGCCGGCCATGAACAGGATGATGAGATGACCGGCGAGGATGTTCGCGAACAACCGGACGCTCAGCGAGATGAGACGCAGGAGGTTCGAGAACAGCTCGAGGAAGAAGATGAAGACCGCCATGCCGCCGGTGACGCCCTTCGGGACGAGGCCCTTGAGGTAGCCGAGCGGGCCCTTCGCGCGGACGCCCTCGTAGGTGAAGGCGATGAAGACGACGATCGACAGGACGAGCGGCACCGACAGGTTCGCGGTCGCGGCATAGATCGCGAGCGAGGGGATCTCGAGGCCGAAGACGGAGATCGGATGCTCGGTGTTCGTCGGAAACGGGATGTAGCCGATGAGGTTCGAGATCCAGATGAAGAGAAACAGCGTGGCGATGAAGGGAAACCACTTCGCCGCCATGCTCGCGTCCATGTTGTTGCGCGTGATGTTGTCGCGCATGAGGTTGAAGACCGACTCGACGAGCGTCTGCACGCGGTTGGGCTTGTCCTGCATGCGGCGCGCGATGTAGACCATCGCCCAGACCGTGATCACCGCCGCGATGACGACGTAGAGGACCGCCTTGTTGATGTCGAACGGTCCAGGCAGATCGACCCAGACATCGAGCTTGAACTCGTTCTGCGGCTGGTACTCCTCGTTCTTGCCCCCGCTGCCGGCGACGGCGACGAGCAGGACGAGCCCGGCGATGTAGACCCCGAGACCGGTGAAGATCTTCGCCCGTTTGCTCATGCCCGCTCGGGGGTCCGGGGTCGAGGCGCGGCGCGGGTCAGCGAGCGGTTGAGCAGGGTTGAGACGAACGAGATCGTGAAGGCGACGAGCAGCACCGCGGCCGCCGCGGCGCCGTCCTCGCGCTCGCCGGCGACGCCGGCGACGACGACCGTCGCGCCGATCAGCCACATGCGCGCGAACATCGTCGCCATGTTCAGGCCGATCGCCTCGCGGACGCTTGCGCGCTCGCGCGCCCGCCGGTCGACGTCGAGCGCGACGAGCCGCTGCACGGTCCAGACGACGCCCGCGAGCAGCACGCCGAGCTGCGGCGCGCCCAGCGCGAGCGCGAGCGGAACGGTGAGCCAGAGCAGGACGAGGTCGATGTAACGCAGCGCGGTCATCTCTAGAGATCCGGGAAACGTGTGCGGATCGCGGCGATGCCGGCGACGAAGCCGACGAAGATGCCGAGCGCCAGGAAGATGCCGACGGAACCGAACAGCGCCCCCGCGACAGCTCCGAGCGAACCGCACAGCAGCAGCGACGCCAGCATCATCAGCCCGGCGACGGCACCGCGAGCGAGGGGCTTTCGTTCAGGGTCGGTCACGGCGCGTGGGGGGCTGAGAGCAGGTGCGGGCACGGGAGGTCGCGGACCCTACAGACGCCAGCGCGCGCAGGAGGCGCGGCCATGTCCACGGTCCGGCTTGTGGCTTGCGCCAGCATATCGTCTGTCCGGACTTTGTAACAACTTTGTGACGCCAGGCACGACGGGCGTGCGCTGTGGAACTGCTTCCGCGCAACCGTCGCGAGCGCGGTGCGAACGAGCAATGGCGCGGCGCGCGTACGATCGGCGGTATGCACGCCGGCCACGACCATGCTCACGGTCATTCCCACCCTGCGCACTCGCATGCGCCCTCGGCACAAGCCGATCGCCGCTGGCTGACGGTCGCGCTGGCGCTGATCGCCGGCTTCATGGCCGTCGAGGTCGTAGCGGGGCTGCTGGCCGGCTCGCTGGCGCTGCTCTCGGACGCGGCGCACATGCTCACCGACGCCGGCTCGATTGCGCTTGCGCTCTTCGCTGCCGGGCTCGCGGCGCGACCGGCCAAAGGCGCGTTCACGTTCGGCTTCGGCCGCGCCGAGATCCTGTCGGCGCAGATCAACGGCGCCGCGCTCTTCGTGCTCGCCGGCGTCATCGCCGTCGAGGGCGTGCGGCGGCTCGGCACGCCGCCGGACGTCGACGGTGCGGTCGTGGTCGTCGTGGGCGTCCTCGGCGCGCTCGTGAACATCGCCGCGTTCTGGGCGCTGTCACGCTCGGAGCGCCAGAGCCTGAACATCGCGGGCGCGCGCGCGCACGTGCTAGCCGACCTCTACGGCTCGGCCGCCGCGATCGTCGCGGGCACCGTCATCGCGGCCGGCGGGCCCGCCGAGATCGACGCCGTCGCGGCGCTGACGGTCGCCGCGCTCATGCTGCGCTCGGGCTGGTCGCTGCTGCGCGCTTCAGCGCGCGTGCTGCTCGAGGCCGCTCCCGCCGGCATCGAGCCCGACACCCTCGGCCGCACGCTCGCCGCGATGCCCGGCATCGTCGAGATCCATGACCTGCACGTCTGGGAGGTCACCTCCGGATTCGTCGCCGTGGCCGCGCACGTCGTCGTCGCGCCCGACGACGACTGCCACCTGCGCCGTCGCGAGCTGCAGGCCGTCCTGCACGAGCGGTTCGGGATCCGCCACACGACGCTGCAGGTCGACCACGAGAGCTGGCGGCCGCTCGTCCAGATCGAGCCGTCGCAGGCGCCGTAGCTCGCGACCGCCGGGTGCGGGCGGCCCCGGAGGCGGCATGCTCTCCTAGAGTCCGCCCATGGCTGCACCCGGCATGGCCGAGCCCCGAGCCCGCGCGCGCGGGCGTGAGCGTCAGACCGCAGTGGTCGCGCTCTTCTCCGCCACGCTGTTTCTGAGCGCGGGGCTCACCTTCCTCGTCCAGCCGATGTTCGCGAAGTTCGTGCTGCCGCTGTTCGGCAGCACGCCGGCCGTCTGGAACACCTCGATGCTGTTCTTCCAGACGACGCTCCTCGCCGGCTACCTCTACGCGCACGAGAGCACGCGTCGCCTCGGGGCGCGCCGCCAGGCCGTCGTGCACGTCGCGATCCTGCTCGTGCCGCTGCTGGTGCTCCCGATCGGCGTTCCCGAGGGGTGGATCCCTCCTGCCGACAGCAACCCGGTGCCATGGCTGCTCGGCCTGCTGGCGATCGCGGTCGGGCTTCCGTTCTTCGTGGTCACGACGACGGCGCCGCTTCTGCAGCACTGGCTCGCCACCACCGACCATCCGGCGGCGGCCGACCCGTACTTCCTCTACCGCGCGAGCAACCTCGGCAGCGTGCTCGGCCTGCTCGGGTACCCGCTGGCCATGGAGCCGTCGCTGCGCCTGGCCGAGCAGGGGCGCCTGTGGTCGGTGGGGTACGGGCTGCTCGTCGTGCTCGTGCTCGCGTGCGCCGCAGTCGTGTGGCGCTCGCCACGTGGGCCGGATCACGCGGCAGCGGGCGCCTCGGACGATGTCCCCGACGCATCGGACGATGCCCCCGCAGCGCCTCCCGGGCGGTCGCTGCGGCCGACGCTCGCCAGGCGCCTGCGCTGGGTCGGGCTCGCGTTCGTCCCGTCGAGCCTGATGCTCGGCGTCACGGCGACGATCACCACCGACATCGCGCCGATCCCGCTGCTGTGGTCGCTGCCGCTGTCGCTCTACCTGATCTCGTTCATCCTCGTCTTCGCTCCGAGCTCGCGGCCCGACAGGTTGCGCCGCGCGATGGTGTTCGCGCTGCCCGGCGTCGTGCTGGTGATCTCCCTGGTCCTGCTGCTGGGGGTCCGCGGGCCGCTCTGGATCATGGTGCCGCTGCACCTGGCGGCCTTCTTCGTCATCGCCGTGGTGTGCCACGGAGAGCTCGCGGGCGACCGCCCGCCGGCGCGCTGGCTGACCGAGTTCTACCTGCTGATCTCCCTCGGCGGAGCGCTCGGCGGAGTGTTCAACGCGATCGTGGCGCCGGCGGTGTTCGACTCGCTGGCGGAGTACCCGATCGCGCTCGTGCTCGCCGCCCTCTGCCTGCCCAGGCGCGCGCCCCTCGTCCCCCCCGGCCCCTACGTGCGCTGGCTCGACCTGGCGCTGCCGCTCGGCCTGGGAGCGCTGGTCGCGCTGATGGTCACGCTGATCGAGCTTGCCGACGGCGACGTGCAGTCCTACGGCAAGATGTTCGCCTTCGGCGTGGCGGCAGGGGTCGCGATCAACTTCATCCGCCGCCCGCTGCGCTTCGGGCTGTCGGTCGGGGCGATCGTGCTGGCGGTCACGCTCGCCTCGGCCGCCGACGTGCGCGAGCTGCATCGCGAACGCAGCTTCTTCGGCGTCTATCGCGTGACGGCAGCCGAAGGCGGCGATCTGCGCCGGCTCGTCCAGGGCACGACGACGCAGGGCGCCCAGGACTTCTCGCGCGGCAGCGAGCGCACGCCGATCAGCTACTCGCACCGCGGCAGCCCGATCGGCCGGCTGCTCAGCACGCTGCCGCCCGGCGTGACCGCGCGCGCGGCGGTCATCGGCCTCGGCACGGGCTCCCTCGCCTGCTACAGCAGGCCGGGCGAGCGGTGGACGTTCTATGAGATCGACCCGACGGTCGAGCGGATTGCCCGCGACCCGCGCTTCTTCACCTACCTGCGCGCGTGCGCGGGCGAGTTCAACGTGGTCCTCGGCGACGCGCGGCTGAGACTGCGCCGCGCGGCCGACCGAGGCTACGGGTTGATCGTGGCCGACGCCTTCAGCTCGGGCGCGGTTCCCATCCACCTCATCACGCGCGAGGCGCTCGCGCTCTACCGCTCCAAGCTGCGCGAGGACGGCATCGTCGCCTTCAACGTCTCCAACAGCTACGTCTCGCTCGAGCCCTTCCTCGGAAACCTCGCGCACGACGCGCAGATCGCCTGCGTCGCGCAGCGCGACCTCAAGAGCGGCAGGGACGGCGTCCCGCAGACCGACGGCTCGGACTGGGTGGTGATGGCGCGGCGCAGAGCCGACCTGAGGGCGGCCGGCACCGACCGTCGCTGGCACGACTGCCGGCGCTCGCCCGGCAGCGCCCCGTGGACCGACGACTACTCAAACCTGCTCAGCGCGCTCGACCTGAACCGCTGACCTGCTCGCCCCCAGCCGCCTCACAGCGCCGACGCGCCGATCACCTCCTGCCACCAGGCCCGCTCGGCGTCGCTGGCCGCCGTCCGCAGACGTCGCCGCGCGTGCCACTGCACCTGCTCCCGCGCGCCGACGAGCAGATGCGGACCGGTGACCGCGTAGCGCCCATCCTCCAGCACCACGAGCGCCCCGGGCACGTCCCAGCGCGTGTTCAGCCGCTCGACGACCTTCAGCCCGAGGCAGTGCGTCGGCGCGTCGGGATCGCCGTCGGCCTCCGTCCACGGGCGCGTCGTGAAGATCGGCGCGCCGCTCGGCGGCGTGCGCTCCGGGCGCGGCGCGGGGCCGACAGGACCGCTGCGCCAGCGCTGGCGGGCGCTTTCGAGCGCGGCGACGGCTGACTGGCGCGCGACGATGTACAGCAGGTCGCCGGCCTCCAGGCGCGTCGACCCGCGCGGCGGCAGCGCCTCGTCGTTGCGCACGAGGACGTTGACGAGCGCGTCGCGCGGCAGGCCGAGGTCGCGCACGCGCACGCCGATGGCGGCGTCGCCCTCGTTGATCGGCACCTCGACGACGTCGGCGCCGAGCTGCCTGATCGTGCCGACCTCGACGAGCGGTCGCGGCAGCGCAGGCTCCGCGGTCGTCGCGCCGAGCCAGCGCGCGAGCGGCTCGAACGTCGTGCCCTGCAGCAGCGTCGAGAGCAGCACCGCGAAGAAGGCGATGTTGAAGAACGTCAGGCTGCCCTCAACGCCCTCGATGACGGGGAACGTCGCGAGCACGACCGGGACCGCGCCGCGCAGGCCGGCCCAGCCGAGCACGAGGCGGTCGGCCATGCCCAGCGGGGCGAACGCCGTCGCGACGAGCACCGCCAGCGGGCGCGCGATGAACACGAGCACGAGCGCGATCAGCGTGCCCTGCCAGGCGATCTCGTCGAGCTGGTGCGGAAAGACGAGCAGCCCGAGCGCGAGGAACATCGCCAGCTGCGCGACCCAGGCCAGGCCGTCGTGGAAGGCGTGCACCGTCTGGCGCGCGGGCAGATTCGCCGACCCCATGGCCAGGCCCGCCAGATAGACCGCGAGAAAGCCCGAGCCGTGCAGGACGTCGGCGAAGCCGAACGCGATCGCGACCACCGCGATCGACGCGACCGGATACAGCCCGCCCGTCGCCAGGCGCGCGCGCCGGAACGCCTGCACCGCCAGCCAGCCGACCGCGATCCCGACGATGGCGCCGATCCCGAGTTGCTGCACGAACAGCAGGCCCATGTCGACGATCCCGTAGCCGGGGTGCGCGATCCACTCGATGAAGCCGAGCACGAGCAGCACCGCGACCGGATCGTTCATCCCCGCCTCCCCCTCGAGCGTGCGCGCGAGGCGCCGCTTCAGGGTCGAGCCGCGCAGCAGGGCGAAGATCGCGGCGCCGTCCGTCGCCGACACGATCGCGCCGACCAGCATCGCCTTCAGCAGCGTGAGGTCCAGCAGCCAGTAGGCGGCGAGGCCCGTGACGACCGCGGTGATCAGCGTTCCCAGCGTTGCGAGCGCCAGCGCGGATCCGAGCACCGGGCGGATCTCCTGGATGCCGGCCGCCAGGCCGCCCTCGAACAGGATCAGCGCCAGCGCGATGATGCCGATCGTGCGTGCAAGCCTGTAGTCGGTGAAGTCGATCAGCCCAAGCCCGTCGGAGCCGACGAGCATGCCGACGCCGAGGAAGAGCACGAGGCCGGGGATCCGCAGGCGCCCGGCCAGCAGCGAGGCCGCGAGGCCGAGCGCGAGCAGCAGGCCCGCGACCAGGATCAGGCTTCCCTCGTGTCCCATCGAGCGCTACAGCCAGCCTGCGCGGCGCAGGATGCGGTGCAGCACGAAGCCGATCGCGAACATCGTCGCCAGGGCGGCGGGATAGCCGAACTGCCAGCTGAGCTCGGGCATGTGCTCGAAGTTCATCCCGTAGATGCTCGCGATCAGCGTCGGCACGGTGATGATCGCCGCCCAGCTGGAGATCTGCTTGACGATGTCGCTCTGCTGCAGCGAGATGACCGCGAGGTTGGCCTGCAGGATGCTCGTCAGCAGCTCCCGCTGGGTCGCGATCGCGTCCTCGAGGCGCTTGACGTGGTCGGTGACGTCGCGCAGGTGCTCGCGCAGCAGCGACGACACGTGCGGGTACTCCGCCGAGACGATCAGATCCAGCGGCTGCAGGACGGGGTGCACGGCGCGGTAGAACTCCGCGAGCTCGCGGCGCAGGAAGTAGATGCGCCGCGTCTGGTCGTCGCGTTCGCCGAAGACGGCGACCTCGACCTCCTCGACGTCGTTCTCGAGGCCCGCGATGACCGGCTCGTAGTCGTCGACGATCTTGTCCATGATCGCCCAGACAGCCGCGGCCGGGCCCTCGCGCAGCAGCTCGGGATGGCTCTCCAGGCGCTGGCGCGCGGGGTGCAGCTCACTCGCGGCACCGTGGCGGACGACGATGACGTAGCCCGGCCCGCTGAACACGTGCACCTCGCCGAACTCGACCTCCTCGCGCTCGTCGAGGTAGCGGGCGGTGTGCAGGACGAGGAAGTAGCAGTCCTCGTAGTTCTCGAGCTTCGGCCGCTGGTGGGCCTTCATCGCGTCCTCGACCGCGAGATCGGGCAGACCGAAGCGGTCGGCGACGCTGGCCATCTCCTGCGGGCCGGGATCGTGCAGGCCCAGCCAGATGAAGCCGTCGTCGCGCCGCTCGGCGGCCTCCTCGAGGGTCAGCGGGGCCGCGTCCTGGCGCTCGCCGTCCTTGTAGTGGGCGCAGTCGAGGATCACGGTGCGGCCAGACTATCCGCCGCGGTGGCGTGCGCTACGAGGTGTTCGGGGGCCAGAAGCCTGCGCCGGGCCGCAGCCCGAAGCGCAGCACGCGGGCGAGCACGAACAACGCGCTGCGCTCGCGGCCGCCGGGGCTGATCAACGCCGAGTCCCAGGTGTCCTTCGACGACACCGAGTTCCAGTGGTACAGGTAGACCCGCGTGATGCGCGGGTTGCGCGGCAGGATGCGATCGAAGATGAAGCGCGTCACCCGGCCCGCGTGGCGCGCGCCTTCGGGGATCTTCGTCTTGCTGGCGTTGTCGCGCCGCACGAGGCCGCCGGTCTCCGTCAGCCAGACCTGTGAGCGGCGCGTGGCGCGCAGCAGCTGACGCAGGCGCAGCATCTTGAAGCGGTTGGCCTCGACGTAGTTGTGCAGACCCCAGATCTTCGGCGAGTAGCCGAGGCTGCGGTTGAAGTCCCTCACCCAGCTGCCCATGTTCGGCATGTCGAGCACCTCGGGCGCGAGGATCGTGCAGGTCGGGCACTCGCGGCGCAGCGCGCGGTAGTACGCGGCGGCGAGCTTCGGGCGATGGCAGAGCGGCTCGCCGCAGTGGTTGGCCTCGTTCCAGGTCGCGAACGTCGTCACCCACGGCCAGATCTGGCGAAAGCGCCGAAACTCGTACTTCAGCCGCTCCGGGCTGGGTGCCGTGCGGCGGCGGCTGCGCGAGCGCGAGTGCATGAAGGAGATCAGCGGCTCGACGCCCGCCGCCTGCGCGCCGAGCAGCCAGGCGTCGATCTCGGCGACGTCGCGCGGACTGGTCAGGGCATCCCAGCCGATCGCCAGCCGCGCGCGCGTGATGCCGAGCGTCTCGAAGCGCGGATCGGCGAACATGTCGGCCTTCTGGTCGGCGATGCCGACCTCGACGTCGGGCGCTCCCTGGCTGCCGCCGGGCTGCGGAGGGATCTGCGCGGCGCCGGCGAGCGGCGCTGCGAGCAAGAGCGCCGCGATGACGGCGAGCAGCGGCGCGGCGCGGCGCGACACGCGTCAGCCGCCCGTCAGGACGGTGTCGTCGTTGCTGTAGGCGGGCGCGCAGCAGCACAGCAGCTTGAGCGGTGCGTCGCCGGTGTTCGTGAGCTTGTGGACCGCGCCGGGCGGGATGACGACGCACTCGCCGGCGCCGACGTCGCGGTGCTCGTCGCCGACGCGCAGGTGCCCGCTGCCGGCGGTGAAGAAGTACAGCTCCTCGCTGACGACGTGGTAGTGCTCGGCGGTCGCGCCGCCGGCCGGGACCGTCGCCTCCGCGAGCGACTGATTGGCCGCCGGCAGCGAGACGCGCCCCGCCAGCTCGCGGATCGTCGAGCCGTCGAGCGTCACGAACGCGTCGGCGCCGTCGAGATGGGAGACGTGCATCGCCCGACAAGGTAGTGGCTGACGCAGACCGCACGCACCGATGCGGCGTACCCTGCGGATGGGATGAAGGTCCAGACCCTGTCGCGGCGACCCCAGTCGCCTACGGAGAAGCGCCAGGCGGTCGAGGCTGCGGTGCTGCAGGCGATGGAGGACCTGCTCGCCGACGGCGCGACGTACGCGACGCTGAGCGTCGAGCGCATCGCCACGCGCGCCGGGATCTCGCGCACGGCGTTCTACTTCTACTTCGCCGACAAGCGCGAGCTGCTGATGCGGCTGGCCGCCGAGCTGTCGGACGAGCTGTACGGGGAGGCGGACGCGTGGTGGTCGGGGGCCGGCGACGGCCCCGAGCAGTTGCGGGCCGCGCTCGGCAAGATCGCCGTCGTGTACCGCGCGCACGGGCCGCTGGTCTGCGCGATCGTCGAGCTGTCGACGTACGACGAGGTCGTCGGGCCGTTCTGGCACGCGCTCGTCGGGCGCTTCGTCGAGGCCAGCGCGGCACGGATCGCGGCGGAGGTCACAGCCGGGTCGTCCGCAGCGCCGGCGCCCGAGGCGACGGCCTTCGCGCTCGTGTGGATGACCGAGCGCACGCTGCACCAGATGCTCGTGCAGGACGGCGGCCTGCCCGACGACGAGCTGGTGGGGGCGCTGGCGGGGGTGTGGGTGGCGACGGTGTACGGCGGCTGAGGGGTGGCGGCGCGGCCGCGGGTGTGGCGAATACCCGTCGCCACGCGACGCTCGTTCGACACACCCCTCGCGGCCTGACCCTACGATCCCAGCCGCTCGAACTCCTCCGTCTCGCGGCGCACGGCGTCGAACTCGCCGGTCTTCAGCCGCTCGACGACGTCCGTGTCGATCTCCTCCTCGGTCGCGTCGGGCCTCACGCGGCGCAGGCGCATCGCGTCGAGGCGCTTGAACTTCAGGATCTCGAGCACGTACACGAGGTAGACCGACGCGACGAGCGCGAGCACGCCGAGCGCCGCCATCACGCTCGCCCAGCCCGTGTGCAGGCGACCGCCGTTGTCGGAGTAGGGCACGAAGCGCAGCGCGAGCGCCAGTCCCGCGAGCATCAGCGTCCAGACATAGAGGTAGAGGACCGTGCGCCGCGTCGAGAAGCCGATGCGGTCCATCCGGTGGTGGAAGTGCTCGCGGTCGGCGTGGTAGACGGGCCTGCGGTACTTCAGCCGCTTGAGCACCACGAACGTGGTGTCCAAGAACGGCACCGCGAGGACGATCAGCGGCAACACGAGCGCGAGCACCGCCTGCGTCTTGATCGTCCCCTCGACCGCCACGCACGCGAGCAGCAGGCCGAGCAGGTTCGAGCCGCTGTCGCCCATGAAGACGGTCGCCGGGTGGAAGTTGTGCACCAGGAAGCCGAGCGCCGCCCCGGCGATGATCGCGGCGAGCACGGCCGCGTTCGCGCGGTCGAGGTCAAACGCGATGACGACGAACGCCGCGGCCGCGATCGCGCAGACGCCCGCGGCGAGGCCGTCGATGCCGTCGGAGAAGTTGACGACGTTCATGATCAGCACGATTCCGAGCACCGTCAGCGGGATGCCGAGATCGCCGAGCTCGACGCGATGCACGAACGGCAGCGTGAAGTCGGCGACGCGGACGCCTTCGAGCACCGGGATCAGCGCCGCCGCGACCTGGCCGGCGAGCTTGATCGGGGCGCTCAGCTCGAAGATGTCGTCCAGCGCGCCGACGATCATGATCACCGCCGCGCCCGCCACGATCGCGCCGAAGCGCCCGTCCAGCGGAAGGAACAGCAGCGCGCCGACGAGCACGCCGCCGAAGATCGCGATGCCGCCCAGGCGCGGCATCGGCCGGTCTGACAACCCGCGTGCCCGCGGCTCGTCGACGGCGCCGATACGCTGCGCGAGACGGACCGCGATCGGCGTCAGGCAGACGACGACGACGGCCGCGACCGCCGCGGCCGCGACTGCGTCCCAGGTCGAAGGCGGCATCGCGAACAGCATCCCATCCTCGGCGGCGGGCCGCCGTCGCGCGTGCGAGACTGTCGGACCCGCGGCGTCGCCGGGGGACGTTGACGTCATGCGGATCTGGATCGACCTCACAGCCCCCGCGCATCCGGTCGTCTTCAGGCCGCTGCTGACGCGGCTGCGCACCCGCGGCCACGAGGTGCTCGTGACCGCGCGCGACTACGCGCAGACGCTCGACCTCGCCCGGCTGCACGGCATCGACGCGTCCGTCGTCGGCATCCACGGCGGCGCCGGCATGGCGAGCAAGGCCGGCAGCCTCGTGTCGCGAACGGCGCGCCTGTACCGCCGCCTCAAGCGCTTCGATCCCGCGCTCGCGGTCGCGCACGGCTCCAACGACCTCGCGCTCGTGGCGCGCATGCTCGGGGTGCCGGCGTGCAACACCTTCGACTACGAGTGGGCGACGCTGCAGCACAACGTCGGCTGTCGCCTGGCGCGCATCGTCCTCGTCCCGGAGGCGATCCCGCTGGACCGGCTCAGCCGCTACGGCGTCACCGCGCAGCGGCTGCGCCACTACCCGGGCATCAAGGAGGAGTACTACCTCGCGGACTTCGAGCCCGACCGCGGCCTGCTCGCGCGCCTCGGCGTCGACGAGCAGCGCACGGTCGTCGTCGTCCGCCCGCCGCCGGACGTGTCGCTGTACCACCGGCGATCCAACCCCCTGTATCTGCAGGTCCTGCAGCACATCGGACTCGACGAAGGAGTGCATGCGGTCGTCATCCCGCGCACGCTGCAGCAGCGTCAGGCGCTGAGCACGATGGGCCTGCCGAGTGTCATCGTCCCCGAGCGCGCGATCGACGCGCAGAGCCTGATCGCGCTCGCCGACCTCGTCATCTCCGCCGGCGGCACGATGAACCGCGAGGCCGTCGCCCTCGGCACGCCCGTCTACACGACGTACGGCGGCAGGCTCGGCGCCGTCGACGAGGCGCTGATCCGCACCGGCCGGCTGCGCCCGGCGACCGACGTGCGCGCGATCGAGGTCGTCAAGCACGAGCGCCGCGAGCCGACGGCGCGACGCGATCCCGACCTGCTCGTCGACCTCATGCTCGAGGCGGCGTGACGGCGCGCCTGCTGCGCACGCTGCCCGAGCCGCAGGACGCGGCCGAGCGCGGCCGCTCGGCGGAGCTCGAGTTCAGCCAGGACCTCGCCGCCCGCTACGCGACGCTCGGCGACCGGGCGCTGCGTCCGCGGCCCGTCGACGGGCTGCTGCGCGCGCTGGACATCGTGCTCGCGCTGGCGCTGTTGATTCCCGCGGCGCCGGTTCTCGCCGTCGCGGCGCTTGCGATCAAGCTCACGTCCGGCTCGCCGGTGCTCTACCGCGGCGCGCGCGTCGGGCGGGCCGGTCGGACGTTCACGATGTACAAGCTGCGCACCCTGCGCCCGGACGCAGAGGACCGCCTGCGCGGGCTGCAGGACGTCGCGCTGGACCACCTGACCGAGAGCGAGCACACGCGCGTGGGGCGCGTGCTGCGCGCCACGCAGCTCGACGAGCTGCCGCAGCTGTTCAACGTGCTGCGCGGCGAGATGTCGATCGTCGGACCGCGCCCGATCCGGCCGGTCTTCTTCGAGGAGCTCGTCGTCGACATCCCGCAGTACTGGCAGCGCCTCGTCGTGCGCCCCGGGCTGACCGGCTTCGCGCAGCTGCGCATGCGCCGCGACACGACGTGGGCGGAGAAGCTCGCGCACGACCTCGAGTACCTCGCCGACCGCTCCGTGCGGCTGTACGTGCGCATCGTGATCTCCACCGTCGCGCGGCTGCTCGGGCGCATGCGCGACGAGCTGAGCCCGACGTCGCGACAGGAGACCTGATCTGTGTGCGGCATCTGTGGCCTCGCCGCACTTGACGGCGCAGCCGTCGACGCGGCGCCGCTGGAGGCGATGAGCGCAGCGCTCGTCCATCGCGGGCCCGACGACGCCGGTTCGCTCGTCGACGGTCCCGTCGCGCTCGCGGCGCGGCGCCTGTCGATCATCGACCTCGCCGGCGGCCACCAGCCGATCGCCTCCGAGGACGGTCGCGTCCACGCCGTCCAGAACGGCGAGATCCTCAACCACGAGGCGCTGCGGCGCGACCTGCAGCGCGACGGCCACAGCTTTGCCACGCGCTGTGACACCGAGGTCCTCGTGCATCTCTACGAGCAGCGCGGCGAGGGCATGCTCGAGGCGCTGCGCGGGATGTTCGCGATCGCGATCTGGGACGCCCGCGAGCAGCGGCTGCTGCTGGCCCGCGATCGCTTCGGCATCAAGCCGCTGTACTGGAGCACCGCCGCCGGAGTATTGAGCTTCGCGTCGGAGCTGAAGGCGCTGCGCGGCCTGCCGGGCTTCGGCGACGAGCTCGACCGCGACGCCGTCGAGGCGTACTTCGCCTTCAACAGCATCCCCTCCCCGCTGACGATCTTCCGCGACGCGCGCAAGCTCGAGCCGGGCACGCTGCTGTCGTGGCGCCCCGGCCAACCGCCGCAGCTGCGGCGCTGGTGCCGGCCCGCGCCGGTGCAGGCCGGCGCGGTGCGAACCGAGGACGAGCGCGAGCTCGCCGCCGAGCTCGCCGAGCGCCTGCGCGACAGCGTCCGCGCACACCTCGTCAGCGACGTGCCGGTCGGCGTCTGGCTCAGCGGCGGCGTCGACTCGGGGCTGCTGGCCGCGCTCGCGGCGCAGGAGTCCGGCGAGCGGCTGCGGACGTTCTCGATCGGCTTCGAGGAGCGCAGCTTCGACGAGCTCGACCGCGCGCGGCTCGTCGCCGGACGGCTGGGCGCCGAGCATCACGAGGCGATCCTCGGCCCGGAGTCCGTCGCGCTGCTGCCGCAGCTCGCCGCGGCGTTCGACGAGCCCTACGCCGACAGCTCCGCGCTGCCCGCCGACGCCGTCTCGCGGCTGACGGCGCAGCACGTCAAGGTCGCGCTGAGCGGCGAGGGCGGCGACGAGCTGTTCGGCGGCTACCAGACCTACGCCGCCGACCTGCTCGCGGCGCGCCTCGGCGGCGTCGCGCGCTTCGCGCGGCCACTCGTCGAGCGCATCCCGAGCTCGTCGCGGCGGGTGAGCCTGGACTACAAGGCGCGCCGCTTCGTGCGCGCGGCGCACCTGCCCGCGCTCGAGCGCCACCACGGCTGGAAGGAGATCCTCGCGCCCGAGCTTCGCGCGCAGCTGCTGGCGGGCATGCACGACGGCCGGCCGCCGCGCGATCCGCTCGACCAGCTGCGCGAGCGCTACGCGCAGACCGCCGGCGCGCAGCCGCTGGCGCGGCTGCAGGACGTCGACATCGCCCCCTATCTCGCCGACGACCTGCTGACGAAGACCGACCGGATGAGCATGGCGCACTCGCTGGAGGTGCGCGTCCCGTTTCTCGACCCGCACGTCGCCGAGCTCGCGCTCGCGCTGCCGACGTCCGCCAAGGTGCGCGGCCTGGCGAAGAAGCGGCTGCTGCGCTCGGTCGCGGGCACGCTGCTTCCGCGCGAGATCGCGCGCGGCGCCAAGCGCGGCTTCTCGATCCCGATGGCGGCCTGGCTGCGCGGCCCGCTGCTGCCGATGGCGCGCGATCTGCTCGCCCCCGCGGCGCTCGCGCGCCGCGGCCTGCTCGACGCCAGCGTCGTCACGCGGCTGCTCGACGAGCACGTCGCACGGCGTGAGGACCACTCACGCGCGCTGTGGGGCCTGCTGTGCTTCGTGCTCTGGCAGGAGCAGGACCGCCGGTGAGGATCCTGCTCGTCACCCAGATGTGGCCGGGACCGCAGGACCCCGACCTCGGCGTGTTCGTCTTCGACGTCGCGCGCGAGCTGCGCCGGCTGGGCCACGACGTCGACGTCAGCGCGATCGACCGCCGCCGCCGCGGCCCGGCCACGTATGTGCGTCTGGCGGCGGCGGCCGTCGCCGCCGCGCGCCGGCAGCGACCGGACGTCGTCTTCGCCCATTTCCTCTTTCCGGCGGGGGCGGCCGGTGCCGCGGCCGCCGCCGCCGCGCGCGCGCCGCTCGTCGTCATGGCGCACGGGACCGACGTGGAGAACGCGCGCCGCTCGCGCGTCCTGGCGGCCGCCACGCGCATCGTCACGACACGTGCGGCGGCGGTGATCGCCAACTCGCGCTGGCTGGTCGACAGGCTCGGGCCCGTGCGCCCACCCATGCACGTCATCGACTGCGGCGTGGACCTCGACCTCTTCGCGCCGCGGCCGGCCGCCGCGGCGCGCCGGCAGCTGGGCTGGGGCGGCGACGGCCCCGCGTTCCTCGCCGTCGGCTCGCTGCTGGAGCGCAAGGGGGTCGCCGAGCTCGCCGACGCGTTCGCGCGCCTGGGGCGCGGCAGCCTCGCCTTCGTCGGCGACGGGCCGCTGCGCGAGCACCTCGCCGGCAGGCCCGGCGTCAGGCTTGTCGGACGGATCACGCACGGTGACGTGCCGGCGTGGCTGGCCGCCTGCGACGTGCTGTGTCAGCCCTCGCGGCTGGAGCCCTTCGGTCAGGCGGCGCTCGAGGCGATGGCGATGGAGCGCAGCGTGATCGCCACCACGGCGGGTGGTGCCGCCGAGTTCGTCACGCCGCAGGTGGGCGTGCTCGTCGATCCCGGCGACGTCGCCGCGCTGGCCGGCGCGCTCGAGCAGGCGGCGGCGCTGCCTGCGCCCAACCGCGCCGCGCGCGCCGGCGCCGCCGAGCACGACGTGCGCATCCAGGCCGCGCGCATGGCCGCGGTGCTCGAGCAGGCGATCGCGCGGGGGCGCGGGCGCTGAGCGCACGGCGCCGGGCGTCTTGTGTTCAGTCCTGTTCTTCTGTCTCTTCGATGAGCGCGACGCGGCGGGAGTGGCGCCCACCCTCGAACTCGGCCTCGATGAACGCCTGCACGATCGCGTCGGCGGCGGGACCGTCGAGCCGGCGGCCCGAGAGCGTCACGACGTTCGCGTCGTTGTGGGCACGCGAGAGCTGCGCCTCCTCGGGATCGTGGGCGTTGACGGCGCGCACGCCGGCGACCTTGTTGGCGACGATCGACACGCCGACGCCCGAGCCGCAGACGAGCACGCCGCGCTCGACGTCGCCTTCCGCCACGAGGCGCGCGGCGGGTCGCGCGTAGGTGGGGTAATCGGTCGACTCGTCGGTCTCGGGGCCGACGTCGACGACGTCATGCCCGGCGCTCTGAAGCTGCGCCTTGACGTGCTCCTTGAGCTCGAATCCTGCATGGTCTGAGGCGATTGCGATGCGCATGGCTGCCATGGTACGCGGCCGATGGTCGACGTCCGCACCGCCCACACGGCATACCTCGAGCGATCTGTCCTCGCCGCCGCGCGCGGCCTGCTCGACGACGTCTTCGCCGGCGACATGACCGACGCCGACTGGGAGCACGCGCTCGGCGGGATCCATGCGCTGGCCTGGGAGGAGGGCGCGCTGGTCGGTCATGCGTCGGTGATCCAGCGGCGCCTGTGGCTGGGCGGCCGGGCGCTGCGGACCGGTTACGTCGAGGGCGTCGGCGTGCGCGGCGATCGCCGCGGCCGCGGCGTCGGCGCCGCGCTGATGGAGCAGGTCGAGCGCGTCGTGCGCGGCGCGTACGACCTCGGCGCCCTCGGAACCACCGAGCTGGCGCGCGGCTTCTACGCGGCGCGCGGCTGGCAGCTGTGGCAGGGGCCGTCGGCGGCGCTGACGCCGCGCGGCATCGAGCGCACGCCCGGCGACGACGGCGGCATCTACGTGCTGCCGGTGTCCGTCGACGTCGACCTGGCGGCCGAGATCGTGTGCGACTGGCGCGACGGCGACGTGTGGTAGCGCGCCGCGTCTCGCCGCCGCTGAGCTGGCGAATCCATCTGCGCTCAGCTACCGTCAGAAGCACGTCATGAGCTGCGTCCAGCGACCGACCCACATATTCGTCGCCCCGCGGAGGGGCACCGGTCGGCGCGTGCGCGGCGACGAGACTTAAGCGCGCACGGCCGGCCAGCCGGAGGTTCGACTC
The DNA here is from genome assembly GCA_902806175.1 of uncultured Solirubrobacteraceae bacterium. Taxonomy (GTDB): domain Bacteria; phylum Actinomycetota; class Thermoleophilia; order Solirubrobacterales; family Solirubrobacteraceae; genus CADCVQ01. Next base: position 24,378 of record CADCVQ010000157.1, on the reverse strand, counting down.
CTCCAGGCGACCTGCCATGCCGACCCGCGTGCACAACTCCCAGACGTCGCTGACCTGCGCTCGCGAGGAGCGCCTGCTCCTGCGCGAACTCGGCCTGCCCGTGAGCATCGCGGCCTGCGACGCGTCCGAGCACTGGGCCCACGACGGCTGCGCCGCGCTGTTTCTCGGTGGGCTGCAGCGGCGCGGACTCACGTTCGTGCACCGCCGTCAGGTGCCGCGCGTCAAGGCGCAGATCGGCGGCCTGCAGACGCTCGGCGCGGTCGAGCTCTCGTGGGCCGGCGAGAAGGCGCACGACGTCGTGCTGACGCTGCCCGGCGGCGAGCTTGCGCTGCTCGTCAGCCACGACGGAACCTGCGAGATCGTCGTCGCCGCCGGCAGCGCCGAGCAGGCAAGGCGCGCGGCGAAGGCGCTCGCCGGGCGCCTGCGGCGCGAGCCGCGTGTCGACCGCCGCGTGCCGGTGCACTTCTGGACGAGTGCCGGTCGCGGCATCGAGATGCGCCGGCGGCGGATCGAGTCGCCGAAGTGGAAGCGGGTGGCCGGCAACTATCCGGCTCCCGTTCGCACAGCCGTCGAGCGGCTCGTGGCCGCGCGCGAGCCGGGTGCGGGGGCCCTGCTGCTCTGGCACGGCGCGCCCGGAACAGGCAAGACGCACGCGCTGCGCGCGCTCGTGCGCAGCTGGCAGCCGTGGTGCTCTGCCCACTACGTCACCGACCCGGAGCGCTTCCTGGCCGGGACGAGCTACCTCATGGAGGTCGCCGCGGCGCGCGCCGGCGAGGACGAGCCGGACTGGCGGCTGATCGTGCTCGAGGACGCCGGCGAGCTGATGTCCGCGTCGGCGCGCTCAGAGACCGGCCAGGGCCTCTCGCGCGTGCTGAACCTCACCGACGGCATGCTCGGCCAGGGGGTGAAGTGCGTCCTGCTCGTGACGACGAACGAGCCGCTCGGGCGGCTGCACCCGGCGGTCCACCGTCCCGGTCGCTGCTGGGCGAGCGTAGCGTTCGAGCCGTTCAGCGCGCCGGAGGCGACGGCCTGGCTCGCGGCGCGCGGCGTCGAACGCGAGGTGCTGCGGCCGATGACGCTCGCCGAGCTCTACGAGGTCGCCGACGGGCGCGAGCCCGAACGGCCGCGCGGCGTCGCCTTCGGCTTCGCGGGCGCGCGAGGCGACTAGGTCACGGCCGGTCCCACGGCACGTTCTCGATCACGTCCGCGATCTGATCGGCGGACATGGCACCCTCGCGGCGAACGTCCCACTGCCGCTGCTCGTCGTAGCGCCCGAGGTCGACGACGGTCGACGGCGTGCCGGGTAGCGTGCCGCCGTCGAGCACGAGGTCGGCGCCGGCGCGGATCGCCTCCGGAACCTCGTCGAGGCTGCGCGCGTCGGGTCCTCCCGCGAGGTTCGCGCTGGACTGCAGCACCGGTAGCGCAACGGCCTCCAGGCCCGTCGCGGCAGGCACGCGCAGCCCGAGCAGCATCGGGCGCGCAAGCAGCGCCGGGTCTGCCGGATCACGCGGCCCACACGCGAGCGGGTAGCGCCCGCGCGGGTTCTCGACGAGCACCGTGACGGCACCGGGCAGCACCGCGCCGAGCACCGCGCGCGTGTTCCTCCCGAGCTCCGGCAGCGCCGCGAGCGCGCGGTCCAGGGAGAAGAACATCACCGCCGCGGGCTTCTGCGGCGCACGCCCCTTCAGCTCGTACAGGCGCGCGACCGCCGCCGGCGACTCGGGATCGCACGCCAGTCCGTATACGGTGTCCGCCGCGAAGACCACGACGCCGCCGCCCGCGATGCACTGCTCAAACGCCTCGGCGTCGACTGTCACCGGCGGCCGACCACCACGCGCTCGATGCCGGCGAGGTCACGCCGCGCCTCGACGTCGACGAAGCCCGCCTCCCCGATCAGCGCCGCGACCGCCGCCGCCTGCCCCTGCCCGTGCTCGATCGCCAGCAGCCGCGCACCCGCATCTGCCGCGGCGGGCACGAGTCGCCGGATGACGTCCAGCCCGTCGTCGCCGGCGAAGAGCGCGCCCGGCGGCTCGTGGCGCGTGATCTCCGGCGCAAGCGTCGCGCGCTGCGCCTCGGCGACGTACGGCGGGTTGGACAGCACGGCGTCGGCCTCCCCCACCCCGGCCAGCAGATCGCCGTGGGCGAACACGACGCCGCCCAGCCCGAGCCGGTCGGCGTTGGCGCGCGCCACCGCCAGCGCGTCGGCGCTGATGTCGGTCGCCACCACGTGAAGGTCCGGGCGCTCGCTCGCGAGCGCCAGCGCCACGGCGCCGCTGCCGGTGCCGACGTCGACCACCCGCGCACCCGCGGCGACGAGCTGCAGCGCGACCTCGACGAGCAGCTCGGTCTCCGGCCGCGGCACGAGCACGCGCGCGTCGACCGCAAGGTCGATGTGGCGAAATCCGCGCGTGCCGGTGATGTAGGCGACAGGCTCGCGCCCCGCCGAGCGCCGGCGCACCGCGTCCTGGAAGCTGCGCACGGCATGTCCCTTCACCTCGCGGCCGGGGTCGAGGAACAGCGCCGTGCGATCGATCCCGAGTGCCGCCGCGAGCAGCACCTCGGCATCCAGGCGCGGCGTCTCGGAGCCCGCGGCGGCGATCGCGATCACGGCGGAGTCCAGCGCCTCGCCAACGGTGGCGCCGCCGAAGGCGCTCACGGGCCGCCGCCGCCCGGGCGCGTCCTACGCCGTGGCCTGAAGCTCCAGCACACGGCGCTTCTCGTCAGCCTGCAGCGCCGCCGTGAACTCGTCGAGCGCGCCCTCGAGGACCTCGTCGAGGTTGTGCACGAGCAGGTTGATGCGGTGGTCCTTGACGCGCCGCTCGCCGTAGTTGTAGGTGCGGATCTTCTCGGCGCGCTCGCCGGTCCCGACCTGCGAACGGCGGTCGGCCGCGAGCTCGGCCTGCTGCTCGGCGAGCGCCTGCTCGTAGAGACGCGCGCGCAGCACGCGCATCGCGCGCTCACGGTTTTGCAGCTGGGACTTCTCGTCCTGCATCGACACGACGATCCCGGTCGGCTTGTGCGTGATCCGCACCGCCGAGTCGGTCGTGTTGACCGACTGCCCGCCCGGCCCAGACGAGCGGTAGACGTCGATCTGCAGGTCGTTCTGGTCGATCTGGACGTCGACGTCGTCGGCCTCGGGCAGCACGGCGACGGTCGCCGTCGACGTGTGGACGCGGCCCTGGGACTCGGTCGCCGGAACGCGCTGCACGCGGTGCGTGCCGCCCTCGAACTTGAAGATCGAGTAGGCGCCCTCGCCCTTGATCGCGAACGTGAAGGCGCCCTCGGAGCTCTCGAGCAGCTCGACCGACAGCCCGCGCCGCTCGGCGTACTTCGTGAGCATCCGAAACACGTCGGCCGCCCAGAGGCTCGCCTCGTCGCCGCCTGCGCCGGCGCGGATCTCGATGATGACGTTCTTGTCGTCATTGGGGTCGCGCTCGACGAGCGCGAGGCGGATCTCCTGCTCGACGCGCTCGATCTGTGCGCGCGCGGCGGTCAGCATCTCGCGGATCTCGGGGTCCTCGTCCTCGGCGAGCATCTCGCGGGCGCCGGCCTCGTCGTCGACCGCGCGCCGCCACGCCTCGGCGAGCTTCGCCGCGGCCTCGAGCTGGCGGTAGTTGCGACCGGCCGCGGCCGCACGCTGACGATCCCCGTGGATCTCGGGGTCGGACATCTCGCGCTGGGCATCCCCGAACCGCGCCTCGATCTGGTCGACAAGTCGTTCGATCATCGAAGCCGAGGGTAGACGAGGCGCGCCGTAGCGGGCGGTCAAGCACGTCATCCGGACGGGCCGACCACTAGCGTTTGCGACGTGCCCGTCATCGCCGCAATCGTCCTGCTCGGCTGCATCGCCCTGACGCTGCTGATCCTGCGCGGTCGCCAGGGCAACCGCGACGTGGAGCACGAGCCCGAGCGCGATCCCGAGCTCGACGAGGCGCTCGAGCGCATGCGCCGGTGGCTGCGCCGGCCGGCGGCCGTGATCGCCGGCGCGACGATCGTCGGCGTGGGCCTGATCGCGACCCTGGCGCGCAATCCGAGCCGCTGGGCGGTGCTGCTGCTCGCGCTTGGCGTGCTGGCGGCCGGCGTGACGGGATTTCTCCTGGCGCAGCGCCGCCGGCGCGAGCGCGGCTAGTGGGCCGTCCACAAACGTTGCACCCGAAACCTCGGGCACAACGTTCCTGGGCGACCCACTAATACAGGCCGTCGCTCAGGCGACGACCTCCATGCCGATGCGCTCCTCGTCGTCGGCATCGCCGGGCGACTCGACGGCGAGCACCGCCTCGAGCGCCGCGATCGCGACGGCGAGCTGCGCGAGGTCGGGCTCGCGCGTCGTCAGCAGCTGAAGCTTCATCCCGGGCGTCATGAGGATCCGCGCCCAGCGCTTGGAGCGGTTGCGGCCGAACCACTTGATGACCTCGAAGGCCAGCCCCGCGACGAGCGGGATGCCGACGACGCGCGAGATCAGCAGCCAGTACCAGGCGGGCGTGCCCAACGGCGCGAAGACGACGACGGCGACGATCATCACGATCAGCAGGAAGCTCGTGCCGCAGCGCGGGTGCAGGCGGCTGAAGCGCTGCGCGTTCTCGGGTGTGAGCGCCATGCCGGCCTCGTAGCAGGAGATCGTCTTGTGCTCGGCGCCGTGGTACTGAAAGACGCGCTGCAGGTCCTTCAGCCGCGAGATCGCCCACAGGTAGGCAAGGAAGATCGTGATCCGGATGAGCTTCTCGACGATCACGAAGACAATCGAGTTGGGCAGCCAGTCGCGCAACAGGCTTGCGATGCCGACCGGCAGCAGGAAGAACAGCCCGATCGCCATCGCCAGCGCGAGCACGACGGTGCCCGCCCAGGTCACGCGCGAGACCTCCTTCTCGCCCGCGGGTGCCTGCGCGTTGACGGCGATGTTCAGCGCGCCGAGCCCGAGCTTCAGCGACTCGCCGAGCGCGACGACGCCGCGGATGACCGGCAGGCGCAGCCGGCGATGGCGCTTGAGCACCGAGACGAGCGCAAAGCTCTGCACGCGGATCGCGCCGCGCGCAGCCTCGTCGCCGGCCATGCGGCGCCCGCCCGCGACCTGCTCGGCCGACGGCATGCGCACGGCGACGGCCCACGTCGAGACGCCGCGCATCATCACGCCCTCGAGCACCGCCTGCCCGCCGACGGGCGCGTCGCTGGAGGCGACGAGCGCCTCCAGCGGCGCCTGCCGATCAGGTTCCGGCTGCGCGGCGTCCATGCCGTGCCGTCGTGGTTACTGCGAGGGGGCCTGGCGCCGGGCGGCGCGGCGCTTGAAGCGGTCGACGCGGCCACCGGTGTCGACGAGCTTCTGACGGCCCGTGTAGAACGGATGGCAGTTCGAGCAGATCTCGACATGGATCTCGCCCTGGGTCGAGCGCGTCGTGAACTCATTGCCACACGTACAGCGGACGTGTGAGGCGACGTACTCAGGATGGATGTCGGTCTTCATGGTGCTGACCAGTCTATCGAGCGCCCCGCGCGTTACGGACGCTCAGGCGACTGCCAGCGGGCAGCGCCTGCGCGTCACATTGCCGTGCTCGACGGACTCCTCGACGCGGCGGTCGGCATCCACGCCCGCGACGATCGTCTCGCCCGGATGGCATGCCGGAGCCAGCACCGCCACGGTGTGGCTCTCGCCCGGATCGAGCGAGCCGAGCTCGGCGCTGCCGGACCCCACCCGCACGCTGAACGCGCTCGCGGCCGAGCGGCCGGTGTTGCGCACGACGAGCGTGTAGATCGCGATGCCGGGCTGAGCGTCGAGGATCGCCGTCAACGTGGCGGGGACGAGGTTCGGACGCAGGTCGGGCTGCGCGCAGGCGGGGGTGCGCGCGTGCGCGCGCCTGACAATCGAGCCGTCGCGTGCGATCCACGCAAAGCGCACGCGCGCGCGGTAGCTCGCCGGCACCCAGAGGCCGTTGACGCGCTTGCGGAAGATGAACCCGGCGACGTTCGCAGCCGACCGCTCCCAGGTACCGAAGCCCGGCGCCCGGATGCGCTGCCAGCGCTCGCCCGGCCGGCGTCGTTCGAGGTCGAAGCGAATCCGCATCCGTTCTGCGTCGGGGTGTGCCGGCATCGAGCCGACGAACGTCGCGACGCGCTTGATCGGCAGCGGGCTCGTGACGCAGGAGTCCAGGGCGGCCCGGAGGCTGGGCGGCTTGGTCTGTGCCTGGGGCGTCGCCGTCTGCGCGTACGAGGAGGGTGCCGACGCGGCGAGGGCGATGAGGGTGACAAGCAGCTGGGTGCGGCGCATGCGCTGGTAGGGACAACGCGGGGACCTTGGAGTTGCGCGGCGCGCGGGCGGTGTGTCGAATGATCGTCGTCTGACGACGGTTGTTCGTCACACCCCGCACGCCGGCGATCGCCGTGCGCGCGGCGCCGACGGCGCTACGTGTTCTGATACAGCGGCCCGTCGCCGCCCTCGGGCGTCGTCAACCGCCCGCCCTTGGCCGTGATCGCGCCGCACTGCACGCAGTTGGTGTAGTTCACGACCACGTCCACCGGCCCCTTCGCGGGCGCGTCCTCGGGGATCTCGTAGACGCCGGCGGGGCACATCCACGCCCACGTCTCCGCGACCTCGCGCGGCACGCGCTTCTGCACGCGGATGTGGTTCGGCGCGTCGTCGCGGGTCGCGTTGCCGGTGATGTAGACCGATGAGAGCTTGTCGAAGGTGTACTCGCCGTCGGGCTTGGGATAGCCGTCCTTCGTGTCGCCGATGAACACCGGCCGCTCGTCGTTGCGATGCCACTTCCAGCGCCCGCCCGGAAAGCGCCCCTTCGTGAGGATCATGAGGTTCACGAGCGGCCCGCCGCGCAGAAATCCCTTCTGGAAGGGCTGGCGCGTGTTGCGGACCTCGTAGAGCTCCTCGCCGATCGACGAGGCGACGACCGCCTGCTCGTAGGACTCGAGGTCTGCGTCACCGCGCTTGAGCGCCGCGTAGATCGCCTCGCCCGCGAGCTTGCCCGACAGCACGGAGTGGTGCACGCCCTTCAGAGCCACCGTGTCGACCATGCCGCCCGCGTCGCCGACGAGCAGCGCGCCCGGCATCGTGAGCTTCGGCATCGACCACCAGCCACCGGCCGGCAGCGCCTTCGCGCCCCAGCTGACGCGCTCGCCGCCCTCGAGGATCTCCCTCACGAGCGGGTGCAGCTTGAACTGCTGCAGCAGGTCGTGGGCGGACGTCGTCGCGTCGGCGTACTCGAGGTCGAGGACGAAGCCGATCGAGACGAGGTCGTCGCCGCTCTTCTCGTCCTTCATCGGATACAGCCAGGTGCCGCCGATCTGCCCGTACTTCGCCTTGAGCTTCAGCGGCCACGGCCCGACCGTGTGGATCAGGCGGTCCAGCGGCTTGGGAACCTTCCAGACCTCCTTGACGCCGAGCTCCCAGACCTGCGGCTCGCGCCCGTCGCCCAAACCGAACTCGCCGATCGCGGCGCCGGTGAGATGGCCCCAGCAGCCCTCGGCGAGCACGGTGAACTTCGCCTTGACGTCGGTGCCCGGCTCGAAGTTGCGCAGCTCCTCGCCCTGCTTGCCGCGGCCCTTGTCGCCCGAGCGCACGCCGACGACCGCGCCGTCCTCGACGATCAGCTGCGTGGCGGCGGTCTCCGTGAGGACGTAGGCGCCCGCCTCCTCGGCGACGCGCTGCTGGTAGCGCGCGAGCGCCGCAACGGAGACGACCTCGTTGCCGTGGTTCTTGAACGGCGGCGGCGTCGGGATCTTCAGGGCCTTCGTCGCCGAGGGCATGAGGTAGACGGCTTCCTTGTCGACCTCGCCGAAGGCGAAGCCCTCCTCGCGCCACTGCTCGCGTGAGACGTCCGGGAAGAGCTCCTGCAGCGGCCCCGGGCGCATGACCGCGCCCGACAGGTTGTGTCCGCCGCAGGTCTTGGCCTTCTCGATGACGGCGATTGGCACCTCGCCGAGCGACTCGAGCAGCTCCTCGTCGTCGGCCAGCAGCTGCAGGAGGCGGTTGGCGGCCGACAGTCCCGCGGTGCCGCCGCCGACGATCGCGACGCCGACCTCGATCAGCTCGTCCTCGGGATCGAGGCCGTGCTTGATGAACTCGCCTCGCGAATCGACCGGGGGCGGGAACTGCGCCGGCGCGGGGGGGCCGCCGTCCAAACCTGCCATCAGCTAGGCCTTCCTCGCCTTCATTACCGCCTCGGTGAGCTTCGGCAGGATCTTGTTGAGGTCGCCGACGATGCCGAGGTCGGAGTACTCGAAGATCGGGGCGTTTGAGTCCTTGTTGATCGCCACGATGTTCTCCGAGGACTGAAAGCCGACCTTGTGCTGGATCGCGCCGGAGATGCCGGCCGCCAGGTAGAGCTTCGGCGAGACCGTCTTGCCGGTCTGGCCGATCTGCGTCGAGTACGGGTACCAGCCCGCGTCGACGACCGCGCGCGTCGCGGCGACCGCGCCGCCGAGCGCGTCGGCGAGCGCCTCGCAGAGCTCGAAGCCCTCGGGCTTGCCGAGTCCGCGCCCGCCGGCGACGAGGATGTTCGCGCCCTCGATGTCGACGTCGGCGCCGCGCTGCTCGCCGCGCTTGACCATCGTCAGCCGCGTCGAGGCCTCCGACAGCGTCACGTCGACGTCCTGCACCTCGGCCGTCGCATCGCCGGGCGCCGCGATCTCAAAGGCGTTCAGGCGGCCGATGATGATGCCGCGGTCCTTGTAGCGCGACGTCGAGATCGACGAGTCGCCGTGGATCGGGCGCTCCGCCGTCAGCCTGCCGTCCTCGACGTTGACCTGCGTGACCTCCATCGTCACGCCCGCGTTCAGGCGCGCGGCCAGTCCGGCGCCGATCTCGAAGCCGAGCAGGCCGCCGCCGAAGAGCGCGTAGTCGTGGCCGCCCGAGTTCATGACCTGCGCCATGACGTCGACGACCGGCTGGGCGAGCCCCTCGGGCGCGTCCTTGGCGCGAAAGACCTTCGTCACGCCGTAGCTGCCGAGCGATGCGGCGAGATCGTCGGAGACGTCTCCGACGACGACCGCGTGGGCCTCGCAGCCGATCTCGCCGGCCAGCCTGCCCGCCTCGGAGACGCCGCCGAGCGAGTTCTTGTTGAAGGCGCCGTCGTAGTGCAGCGCGAAAGCCAGGATCCCGCTCATGCCAGCAGCTTCCTCTCGTCCAGCCACGCGACGATCTTCTCGACGGTCTCGTTGGTGTCCTCGTCCTCGATGATCTCGCCGGCGGCCTTCTGCGGCGGGGCCTTGAAGTCGCCGCAGACGACCTTCGAGCCGGCCTCGCCGACATGGCCGGCCTCGATGCCGACGTCGACGATGCCGACCGCGTCCAGCGGCTTCTTCTTTGCGCCCATGATCGCCTTGAGCGAGGGGTAGCGGGGCTCGTTGATCGCGTCGCCGACGGAGATGACGGCGGGCAGCCCGATCTCGACGGTGTCGTAGCCGTATTCGGCCTGGCGCTCGCAGCGCACCGTGTCGGGCGTCACGTCCAGCTGGATGACCTGCGTCAGCGACGGCATCCGCAGGTAATCGGCGACGACCGCGCCGATCGTGTAGCACTCGCCGTCGTCTGACTGCTGGCCGAGCAGGACGAGGTCGGGGCTCTCGCGCTCGAGCACCTTGGCCAGGGCGTAACCGGTCGCGACGACGTCGGAGCCGGCGAGGCTCTCGTCGCTGAGGTGCACCGAGCGGTCGGCGCCGAGCGAGACCGCCTTGTGCAGCGCGCGCACGGCGCTCTCGGGGCCCATCGTGACGGCGATGATCTCCTCGACCTCGACCTCTGCGCCCTCGCGGACCTGCATCGCGGCCTCGATCGCGTGGGTGTCATAGGGGTTGAGGTTGCGCTCCCCGCTGCGGTCCATGCGCCCGGTCGACGGGTTGATCCGCTTCTCGACGGCGGCGTCGGGCACCTCCTTCACCAGGACGCAGATCTTCAACTGGAGCCTCCTTCGGAACGGGACATGGCCTCAGGGTAACCGATTGACTGACCAGTCAATCTGGTCGCGCGCGGTTACGCAGGCACCGCGGTGCGGATGAAGTCGATGATCGCCTCGGTGCTCGAGCCCGGGGTGAAGACCTCCGCCACGCCGAGGCGCTTGAGCTCTGGGATGTCGTCGCTGGGAATCGTGCCGCCGACGATGACGACGATGTCGTCGATGTCCTGCTCGTGCAGCAACTCGACGATGCGCGGCACGAGCGTCATGTGGGCGCCCGACAGCACCGACAGGCCGACGGCGTGCGCGTCCTCCTGGATGACCGTCTCGACGATCTGCTCCGGGGTCTGGTGCAGCCCGGTGTAGATGACCTCCATGCCCGCGTCGCGCAGGGCGCGCGCGATGATCTTCGCGCCGCGGTCATGTCCGTCCAGGCCGGGCTTGGCCACGACCACGCGGATCTTCTTGGCGGTGGGGGCAGGGTCGGTCATGGGTGCGCGCGGGCGCACCGATCATATGCGGCTCGACGCGCGCGCGCCGATGGCCCGTCTCAGCGCCGCGTGCGGGCCGCCGGCACCGGCCTGCCGGTCGGCGACAGGCACAGCCCGGCGGCGTTCTCGCCATGTGCGCAGAAGTGCCGGATCCGCTCGCAGCTGCGCGTCCTGAACGCGCCGGTCGTGCGGATGCGTGCCGTGTCCGTTCCCGGCCCGCAGTCGATCGTGCCCTTGCCGTAGTACGCCCAGACGTAGTCCCGGCCGCTCCCGCCCTTGACGATCGTGCGGCCGTGGCTCGGGTACAGCCAGTCGTTGCCCGCGCCGCCGTCGAGCACGTCGCGCTGGCGCGTGTTGTTGGCGACCGGGTCCCAGTCGCCCCAGAGCACGTCATGGCCGCCCGCGCCCCGGAGCGTGTCGCTGCCGTGGTGGCCGAGCAGCTCGTCGTTGCGCGCGCCGCCGACCTGCAAGCGCGGCTGCGTACTGTCCTCGACGACCATCCACAGGATCCCGCTGATCGCCGGCCAGACACGCGTCGCGCGCTGACCCTTCGTGCTGTTCAGGCCGTCGTTGTGGGGCACCTTGTCGCCGCCGCCGGCGCTACGGCGGTTGTTGCCCGGGCCGCAGGTGACCCCGGGCTCGGGTTCGCCGCAGAGCTGCGCGACGGATTGCGCCTGGCCGGCGGCCGGCGCGCCGAGCGCGGCGCCCAGCGCGACGGCGAGGGCCAGCAGCAGTGTTCGCAGAGGTCGGGTGATGACCAGAACCTAGCCGCGGCGGCCGCCCGCGGCGGCGGTCGTGGCCGAATGTCGGAGACCTCGTGGACGGAGTGGGGGCGGGCCCCTACTCGGCGGGCCCCGGATCGCGCGCGATCGAGGCCGCGTTGGGCTCCCAGAGCTGGATGTGGTTGCCCTCCGGGTCCTCGAGCTCGGCAAAGCGCCCGTTCTCATATTCCCGCTCGTGCGGCGTGACCGCGACGCCCGCGTCACGCAGCGCGGCGACCATGCCGTCGAGGTCGCTGACGCGGAAGTTGATCGACCAGCTCTTCTCGGGCGCGCCGAAGAAGTCCGTGTCCTGCGGAAAGGCCGCGAAGACCGTCTCGCCGCGGTCCTGAAACCAGCCCGGGTCCTCGTAGCTCTGCGACTCGAGCATGATCACGCCGAGGTGCTCGCCGTACCAGCGGTTCAGGGCGGCGGGGTCGCGCGCGCGAAAGAAGAACCCGCCGATGCCGGTCACGCGCGCGGTGCTCACTTCGTCGCCGCCTCGAGCGCCTCCTTGAGCACGGCCATCAGGTTCGCAGGCGCGCCGGACTGCGAATCGGCCTCCTGCGGAACCTCGATCGTCTTGCCCTTGTCCCTGACGATCTTCTGCAGGCGCTTGCGGTAGCGGTCCTCGTACCTTTCGGGCTCCCAGTCGACCCCCGGCGCCTCGATTGGCGCGACCGCGGTATCGAGCTCCTTCTTGCTCGGCTTCCTGCTCTTGCCCGACGCGCTCGGCACGTCCTTCGTGGCGCGCACCTCGTCGTGGAAGCGCATCGTCGTGAGCCTCAGCGCGCCGTCGCGCGCGCGGACGATCGCAGGGAACCTCCTTGTCCTCTTGTAGGGGACCTCCTTGTCCTCCTTGGGGCAGATGCGCTTGTGCTCTTCGATGCGCGCGCCGTCGTCGACGTGCACCTCGTGAAAGTGCATGGTCTGGTCCTCGGTCGCCGAGTGGACCTTGATCGGCACGAACACCCTCCGAAGGCGATCGTGTCGTTCCAGATCGAGCGCAGGGCCATGATCGGCGCTCCCGCTACTCGGGCCCGGTGGCGTCTTCCTGGGCGGCAAGCTTCAGCGCGGCCTGGCGCGTCTGCTCGAAGTGGCGGCTCTGGACGTCGAGCGCCCACTTCGCGAGCTTGGCGATCTCCTTGTCGCGCACCTGCTCGTTCATCTTGCTGACGATCTCCACGTGGCCGAGCTCGCCGGCCTCCGCCATGATCATGAACTCGAGGCCGTCGAGCGCGTCGGCGTCGTCGCCGAGGTAGGTCTGCATCATCTCCGTGGCCTCGGCCTTGGTCTCGCGCGCCTTCTTCTGCACCGCGGTCTTCTTGCCGTCGAGATTGCCGGCGAGGGCCAGCCCGCGATCGGCGGTCTCCTTGGACTCCGCGCGCATGCGCTTGAGGATCGCCGCCACCTCGTCGTCGTCGACGAGCTTGATGACCTTGCGCGTCGTGTCCTGCGCGGCCTGCGCGAGGCCGATCACCTCGGCGAGCTTACTCTCGAGCTGCGTGAGCTCTGCCATCACGTCCTCCTGCTGTTTGCGTTGACGGCCGGAGACGTACCCGCAAACGAGCGTGGCGCCCCGCGGCGTGAGCGGCTGGTCAGAAGACCGGCGTCTCGGTGTACGTGCCGAAGACGTCCTGCAGTGCGCGCACGATCTCGCCCTCGCTGGCCTGCGCGCGCGCGCAGTCCAGCAGCGCCGGCATGAGGTTCGCGCGCTGCGCTGCGGCTTCGCCGCGCAGCGCCGCAAGCGTCTGCTCGACGGCCGCGCCGTCACGGCGCGCGCGCACGGCCTGCAGGCGCCCGCGCTGCTTGCGCTCGAGCTCGGGATCGATGCGCAGAATCGGGATCTCGGGATCTCCGGAGTCGACGTAGTCGTTGACGCCGACGAGGATCCGCTCCTTGCCGTCGTACTCGCTCTGCAGCTGGAACGCCGCGTCGGCGATCTCGCGCTGCGGGAAGTTCTGCTTGACGGCCTCGACCATGCCGCCGAGCTCGTCGATGCGGCTGAAGTAGTCATAGGCCGCGCGCTCGAGCTCGTCGGTCAGCGCCTCGACGAAGTAGGCGCCGCCGAGCGGGTCGATCGTGTTCGTCACACCGGTCTCGTGGGCGATGATCTGCTGCGTGCGCAGGGCGATCCGCGCGGCCTCCTCGGTCGGCAGTGCGAGTGCCTCGTCGTAGGAGTTCGTGTGCAGCGACTGCGTCCCGCCGAGGACGCCCGCGAGCGCCTCGATCGCCGTGCGCACGATGTTGTTCAACGGCTGCTGCGCGGTGAGGCTGACGCCCGCGGTCTGCGTGTGAAAGCGCATCCGCCACGAGCGCGCGTCGCTGGCGCCGAAGCGCTCGCACAGCTCGCGCGCCCAGATGCGGCGCGCCGCGCGGTACTTGGCGACCTCCTCGAAGAAGTCGATCTGCGCGTTGAAGAAGAAGCTCAGGCGCGGCGCGAAGTCGTCGACGGACAGGCCGCGCGCGATCGCCTGCTCGACGTACGTCAGGCCGTCCTTGATCGTGAACGCTAGCTCCTGCGCGGCGGTCGATCCGGCCTCGCGGATGTGGTAGCCCGACACGCTGATCGGATGCCAGCCGGGCATGTTGTGCGTGCACCACTCGATCATGTCGCCACAGAGGCGCATCGCCGGATCGACCGGAAAGCACCACTCCTTCTGGGCGATGTACTCCTTGAGGATGTCGGCCTGGATCGTGCCGCGCAGGCGCTCGGCCGGGATCCCGCGGCCCTCGGCCGCCGCGACGTAGAAGGCGAGCATGACGGCGGCCGGCGCGTTGATCGTCATCGAGACGGAGATCTCACCGAGGTCGATGCCGTCAAACAGCGTGCGCATGTCGTCAAGCGTGTCGACGGCAACGCCCTCGCGACCGACCTCGCCGAGGCTCAGCGGGTGGTCTGAGTCATAGCCCATCAGGCTCGGCATGTCGAAGGCCGTGCTCAGCCCGTCCTGGCCGTGGGCGAGCAGGTAGCGGAAGCGCTCGTTGGTCTCCTCCGCGGTGCCGAAACCGGCGAACTGGCGCATCGTCCACAGGCGCCCGCGGTACATCGACGGGTAGACGCCGCGGGTGTACGGATAGACGCCGGGGTGGCCGGGATCAGCGGGCGCGTCGTCGGCCGTGTAGAGCGGCTTGACCGGCGTGCCGCTCAGGCTCGTGAACGGGACGTCGCGCTCGGGCTGCAGGCCGTATGCGGCGCGCCATTGCGCGGCGCTCGTCGGTTGATGGGTGGTCGCCATAGGCAGCTCGGGTACCCGATAGTCGGACTTCCGAGTATATCAGCGCGCACCTCGGCCCGGCGGTCGACGATTCCGGCGGCCGGTGGTCGCGCGGCGTGTCGAATGTTCGTCGGCCGGCGACGGGCATTCGACACACCCCCGCTCAGGGCAGCTCGACGTGCACGATCTCGATCGTCGCGGGCGCCGTCTGCTGACCGAGCTCGATCTGCTGTGCGGTCACCTCGACGGCGCCGAACTCGATCCCGCGCGTGAACGTCGCGCTGATCAGGTCGATGACGAACTGCAGATCCTCCTCGTCCTGCAGGCGCAGTCGCGCGGCGATCCGCTCGAGGCGGTCGTGCGGAAACAGCAGCGCGAGCTGCGTTGTGATGTCCGCGCGGATGTCGCCGCGCTCGGGCTCCTCCTCCGAAGGCGCCTCGTCGGGCGGGATCTCTTCGCTCACTTCGCGTAGCATCCCAGGCCGTCAGATGGGAGACATCGGAAAGCCGATCCGCGAGACCGAGCGCCCCGCCCCGGTGCGTCCTGCCACGCCCGCGACCGATCCGGTCAAGGCGCCGCCGAAGCCGCAGCCCGTCAAGACGTGAGCGCCGAGCCGGTCGCCGTCCCGCTCGTCGGCTTCCGTCGGTGGGGCGCCATCCGGGGCGCGCTGTACTCGGGGATCTTCGTCGCGGGGCGGTTCGTCCCGAACCCGGCGCTCGGGATGATCGCCCCGCGCGTCAAGCCGGTCCCGTGGCCGACGAGCGAGGACCGCGTCGCGAAGTGTTTTGCGCTGCGCGGCCACGACGCCCCGCAGCGCGACTGCAACTGCGGCTTTGCGGCGTACTACGAGCTCGACGCGGAGCCCGAGTTGCCCGCGCGCGAGGCGGTCTGGGGCGTGATCGCCGCCTGGGGGCGGGTCATCGAGTGCGAGCATGGCTTTCGCGCGCAGTACGCCCGCCCGATCGCACTGCTCGACCTGCGCAACCCTGCGGACTACCGCGAGAAAGGACGCCGCATCGACAACGCCGCCGAGGCGTACGGCATCCCTCTGCTCGAGCGCGCCGAGCTCGTCGCCTACGCCGCCTGGCACGGGGAGCTGCGGACCGCGTGATCGCGGGCCACCCGCGCGGCGGGGCGGGAACGGGTCACTCGAAGTCGCCGGCCTCCTGGCGCAGCGTGCGCAGCAGCTCGGTCACGCGCTCCTGCTCGTCCTCGGCCAGCGCGGCGAGGCCGAAGCCGTCGGCGTTGAGCAGCTCCGTCGCGCGCTCGGAGACGTCGCGGCCGGCGTCGGTGATCTCGGCGAGCGTCGTGCGGCGGTCGGACTCGTGGGCGATGCGGCGCACCAGCCCATCGGCCTCGAGCTTGTCGACGATGTTCGTGACGCTCGTGCGATGGACCTGCAGGCGCTCGCCGATCTTGCCGAGCGGCAGCGTTCCCTGGCGCGTGAAGGACAGCAGCATGAGCGCCTCGTAGCGCGGAAACGTCAGGCCGAGCGGGCCGAGCAGCTCGTTCAGGCGCGCCAGCAGGATCTGCTGCGCGCGCATGATCGACGTGATCGCCGCCATCGGCCGCGCCGGCTCGCCGCCCCAGCGCTCGGTCCAGTGGCGGCGCGCCTCGGCGATCGGGTCGATGTGAAGCGGCTTGGTCGTCACGGTGCGATGCGCAGCCTACGTGGTCCGTCTCGCGACGGGTCGCGAGTCACTCGCGCGCGGCCTCGCCCAGCAGCGCGCGGGCGATGACGAGGCGCTGGATCTCCGAGGTGCCCTCGTAGATCTCGGTGACCTTCGCGTCGCGGTAGTAGCGCTCGGCGGGAAGCTCGCGCGTGTAGCCGTACCCGCCGAGCACCTGGATCGCCTCGCCCGTCACGCGTCGCGCGACGCCCGAGGCGAAGAGCTTGGCCTGCGCGCCCTCGACCGTGTGCGGGCGGTCGGCGTCCTTCAGCCGCGCGGCGCGCCACGTCAGGGCGCGCGCGGCCTCGATCTCGGTCTGCATGTCGGCGAGCTTCTGCTGGATCGCCTGGTGTGAGCCGATCGGCTTGCCGAACGTGCGCCGCTCCTTGGCGTGCTTGACGGCGAGGTCGAGCGCGGCCTGCGCGATCCCGGTCGCCTGGGCGGCGATGCCGATCCGCCCGCCGTCGAGCGTCGCGAGCGCGATCCGCAGCCCGGCGCCCGGCAGGCCGAGGCGCTCGGCGGGCGTGTCCTCGAACTGCAGGTCGGCGGTGCTCGACGAGTTCAGGCCGAGCTTGTCCTCCTCGCGCACCGGCTTTAAGCCGTGCGCGCCGCGGCGCACGACGAACGCGCTCGGGCGGTCGGGGTCCTTCGCGAAGACGATGTAGACATGGGCGACCGAGCCGTTGGTGACCCATTGCTTCAGGCCGGTCAGCTTGCCGTTGTCCGAGCGCGTCGCCAGCGCACCCGCGTCGGAGCCGGCGTTGGATTCGGTCAGCGCGAACGCGGCGAGCTCGTGGCCCTGAGCGAGCGGCGGGACGAGCCGCTCGATCTGCTGGCGCGTGCCGCGCGCGATGATCGGCAGCGTCCCGGCGCCGGTGTGGACGGCGAGCGTGACGCCGAGGCCGGCGTCACCGCGCGAGAGCTCCTCGAGCACGAGCGCGTAGGACAGGAAGTCCGCGCCGGCGCCACCGTAGTCCTGCGAGACGCAGACGCCCATCAGCCCCAGCTCGCCGAGCTGCTGGACGACCTCCTTGGGGAAGCGGCGCTCGCGGTCCCACTGCATCGCGCGTGGCGCGACGATCTCGTCGGTGAAGCGCGCGGCGAGGGCGCGGATGTCCTTCTGCTCGTCGGAGAGCCCGTGCGTGTTCATCGCATGCAACCGTATCCGCTAGGTGCAGTCTGTCACCTGCGCTGCGGCCGGCGTGGCGCCGGCTTCGCGCCGGCGTGGCGCCGCGGAACACGCCCCGGCGGCGCCAAGGGGGCGGTGCGGCGCACGGCCGCGCGGCCCGCCCCGCCTGCCGCGGCCGCCGCGAGCGCGGCTGCCGCGATCTTCAGGCGGCGGTGCAGGCGATCGAAGTGCAGCACCTCCCAGCCCTCCTGAGCAGCGACCCGGACGAGCGTGCTGTCGGGGTTGACGGCCACGGGATGGCCGACGGCGAGCAGCATCGGCAGATCGGACTCCGAGTCGGAGTAGGCGTAGCTCGTCGCGAGGTCAAAGCCCTCGCGCGCGGCGAGCTCGCGGATCGCCTGCGCCTTGCCCTCGCGGTAGGTGAACAGGCCGCCCTCGCGCCCGGTATAGACGCCGTCGAGCACCTCCGCGCGCGAGCCGACGCCGCCGTCGAAGCTCAGCACGAGCGACAGCATGCTCGCCATCTCCTGCGAGGCCGCGGTGCAGATGTAGATCGGCCGGCCGGCGTCCTGATGGGCGTAGGCGACAGCGAGCATCTGCGGATACAGGCGCGGCAGCACGCCGGAGAGCACGCGCGGCGCCATCCGCCGCAGGTCGCGCTCGCTGACGCCGGTGAGGTACGTGCCGATGCGCGCGCGGACCTTCGCGGTGCCCGCGTCGGTCGAGCCCCACAGCCGAAACCGCGCCGCGTCGACGAGGTCGCCCGCCAGGCGCCGGCGGTCGATCATGCCCTGCTCGTAGGCCGCGCGGACGAAGTACCAGCCCGACGAGCCCGCCATGAGCGTGCGGTCGAGGTCGAAGAACGCCGCGCTGCGCGAGCCGCCGGCCCCGCCGGCATCGCCGCCGACGGGCGGCATGGCGCTGTCGCCGTCCACCGCGCTCAGCGCGCTCAGACCTTCAGGATGATCGCGTCGCCCTGCCCGCCGCCCGAGCAGATCGCCGCGCAGCCCAGGCCGCCGCCGCGCAGGCGCAGTTCGTGCACGAGCGTGCCGATGATGCGCGCGCCCGAGGCGCCGATCGGATGGCCGAGCGCGATCGCGCCGCCGTTGACGTTGACTCGGTCCTCGTCGACGCCGAGCATCCGCATCGAGTTCAGGCTGACCGAGGCGAAGGCCTCGTTGATCTCCCACAGGTCGATGTCGTCGACGCTCAGGCCGGCCTTCTCGAGGGCGATCTTCGCCGACGAGGCGGGCGTGCGCGCGAGGTAGGCGAAGTCCTCGGCCGTCTGCGCCTGGGCGAGGATCGTCGCGAGGACCTCGCGGCCGTTGGCCTTCGCCCAGTCCTCCGAGGCGACGACGAGCGCGCCCGCGCCGTCGTTGACGCCGGGCGAGTTGCCGGCCGTGTGCGAGCCCTGCTTGCTGACGAGGCCGGGCAGCTTGGCGAGCGTCTCGAGCGTGCTGCCACGGCGCGGCGCCTCGTCGACCTCGACGATGGTCTCGCCCTTGCGTGCCTTGACGGTCACGGGCACGATCTCCTCCGGCAGGCGGCCGGAGTCGGTCGCCTCGATCGCGCGCTCGTGGCTGCGCAGTGCCCAGCGGTCGAGGTCCGGACGGGAGATCTCGAGCTCGTCGCCGATCTCGGTCGCCTCGTCGAACATCTGGCGTCCGCTGAAGGGGTTCGTCAGCCCGTCGTGGACCATCGCGTCGAGCGCCTGGACATCGCCCATCCGAAACCCGAAGCGCGCGTTGGGCAGCAGGTACGGCGCGCCGGACATCGACTCCATGCCGCCGGCGAGGCCGACCTCGACGTCGCCCGCGCGGATCTGCGCGTCGAGCAGGCCGACGGCGCGCACGCTGGAGGCACAGACCTTGTTGATCGTCTCCGAGGAGACCTCCTTCGGGATACCGCCCTTGATCTGCGCCTGGCGCGACGGGATCTGGCCCTGCCCGGCCTGCAGCACCTGGCCCATGATCACGTGCTGGATCTCTGCGCCGTCGACGTTCGCGCGTTCGAGCGCCGCCCGGATCGCGATCCCGCCGAGCTCCGTCGCGTCGATCGTCGACAGGGCGCCGCCCATCTTCCCGATCGGGGTTCTGGCGGAGCCGAGGATGACGGTCTTGGGCATGGGCGAGCTCTCTCCTTGGGTTCGACGCGACGCAGGAGGTGGGCAGTCTAAGGGGCGCTACCGCGGGGCTCGTGGTGTGGGGCCTTTCGCAGCCTCAGCCCGCGAAAGGCCCCACACCCCGCCGCTGCGGCCGGTGGCGCGGGCGGCGGGTAGATTCACGCCTGTGATCGTCGAATGCACCACCGCACTGCCACAGGACGCCGACGCCGACACCGTCGTGGTCGGCGTCCTCGACGGCGAGAAGGTCCACCACGACGTCGACGGCGTCCTCAACGGGCTCGTCAGCGCCGGCGAGGCGAAGGCCAAGCACCGCCACCTCGCGGTCGCCCACGCCGGCGCCAAGCGCTGGGTGCTCGTCGGCCTGGGCAAGCGCGACGAGCTCGACGGCGAGCGCGTGCGCCTCGCCGCCGCCTCGGCGCTCGGACGCGCGCGCGAGCTCGGCGCCAAGCGGCTGTGCTGGGAGGTGCCGCACAAGGTCGACATCGAGATCGCCGCGGCGGTCGTCGAGGGCACCCTGCTGACCGGCTATCGCTTCGAGCGCTTCAAGAGCAAGCCCGCAGAGGACGGCGCCGGGCTGCAGGCGCTCGTCGTCAGCGCGCACGACGACCTGGCCGACGTCGTCGCCGAGGCCGAGATCGTCGCGCGCGCGGTGAACGCCGCGCGCAACCTGCAGAACACGCCCGCCAACGAGATGGCCCCGCGCCACCTCGCCGATGCGGCGCGGGTGCTCGGCGAGCTCGACGGCGTGACCGTCGAGGTCGAGGGCCGCGACGGCCTCGAGCGGCTCGGGATGGGCTCCTTCGCCGCGGTCGCGCGCGGATCGGTGGAGGAGCCGGCGCTCATCACGCTGCGCTACGAAGGCCCGCAGCCGCAGGGGCCCGTGCTCGGCCTCGTCGGCAAGGCGGTCACCTTCGACAGCGGCGGGATCTCGATCAAGAACGCCAACAAGATGTTCGAGATGAAGTTCGACATGTCCGGCGGCGCGGCGGTGCTCGGCGCGATCGAGGCGATCGCCGAGCTGAAGCTGCCGGTGCGCGTCGTCGCGGTCGTCGGGGCCACCGAGAACATGCCGGCCGGCAACGCGGTCAAGCCGGGCGACGTCGTGACGGCGGCCAACGGCACGACGATCGAGATCATCAACACCGATGCCGAGGGCCGCCTCGTGCTCGCCGACTGCCTCACGCACGCCGTCAACGAGGGTGCCGAGCGGCTCGTCGACATCGCGACGCTGACGGGCTCGATCATCACCGCGCTCGGCAACACGCATGCCGGCCTGTTCGCCGGCGATGACGACTGGGCCGAGCAGGTCGCGGCCGCCGGCTCGGCGACCGGAGAGACCGTCTGGCGGCTGCCACTGCACGACGACTACGCCAAGGCGCTCGACAGCGACACCGCGGACCTGATGAACGTCAACGAGACGCGCAAGGCGGGCTCGAGCGTCGCTGCGCAGTTTCTGCTGCGCTTCACCGCCGAGGTTCCGTGGGCGCACCTCGACATCGCCGGCACCGCGTGGGGCGCCGGCAAGCCGTACGCGGCGAAGGGCGGCTCGGGCTGGGGCGTGCGGCTGTTCGTCGAGCTGGCGCGCTCGCTGGCGCGGTAGTCGGGCGATGAGGAGCCGGGCGCCGACGGCGTGCGCATGTGATCGGGCTGGTGAAGGTTCGGTGACGTTCACCGCGCGTTCACATCGCCGGCCGGCCGCCTGACCGTCGGCGACCTCCCGGCCGGCAACGGCTACAGGATGGTGGGATCCCCGACGGGCTCGGCGCACGCAACGTGCCCGGCGCCAACGGCAAGGTCGAGCTGTTCATGAACCACGAGCTGCGCGACAGCCAGGGCGTCGTGCGCGCGCGCACGGCCAGAAAGGCGCGTTCGCCTCCGACCTCGTCATCGACAAGACGACGCTCGCCGTCGACAGCGGCAAGGACCTCATCGGCCCCGGCGACGTCAGCTACTGGAACTACCCGACCGGGCTCTTCAGCGCGACTCCGTCGCCGGCCTCGCCCCGTTCCCGGCGCAGCTCGCGCAGTTCGCGCGCTGGTGCTCATCGACGCTGACCGAGCCCGGGCAGCTGCTCAACCAGGTCTCCGGCAAGGGCTACAGCGGCCAGATCTACTTCGGCAACGAGGAGAACGGTGACGAGGGGCGCGTCTTCGGCGTCCTCGCCGCCGCCGGGACGACCAAGCAGTTGCCGCGCCTGGGTCTGTTCTCCTGGGAGAACACGGTCCCGGCGAGCAACCGCTCCGACACCACCCTCGTAACGGCCAGGAGGACGCAGCGACAGGCCAGCAGTGGGTCTACGTCGGTACGAAGACGAACACGGGCGATGCGTTCGACAAGGCCGGCCTGGCGAACGGCACGAACTTCGTCATCGACCTGCTCGACGAGCGTCGACAGCGACAGCGAGTTCCGCGACACCCACGTCAAGGGCGAGCAGGTCCCGTTCGATCTCGCAGAGGTCGGCTGGAACCAGCCCGGCAGCGCGCAGAACGCCGAGGCCGCCGCCGACGGGCTCACGCTCAACCGCATCGAGGACGGTCACTGGGATCCCGACAACCCGCGTGACTTCTACTTCCTCACCACGGAGGGCGGCTCGAACACCATCGTCCCCGGCACCTCGAACACCCGCGACGGCGGCGGGCTGTGGCGCATCCGCTACCGCGACATCGAGAACCCGTCGAAGGGCGGCACGCTGACGCTGCTGCTCGACGGGTCCGAGACGCCGTACCTCAACAAGCCCGACAACATGACGATCGACACGCACGGCAACCTCCTCATCCAGGAGGATCCGGGCAACAACGCGTCGCTCGCGCGGATCGTCGCCTACGACATCAGCACGGGCCGGCGTGGCGTCGTGGCGCAGTTCGACCCGGCCTTGTTCGCGCCGGTCACGCCTGGCGCCACGAACGCGCTGTTGACGGCCGACGAGGAGTCCTCGGGCATCATCGACGCCGAGGCGGTGCTGGGCGCGGGCGAGTTCCTCTTCGACGCGCAGGTCCACAAGGCCCATCCCGACGTCGAGCTCGTCGAGGACGGGCAGCTGTTGCACCTCGAGATCGCCGATTGGGAGGCGGTGTACAGCGGCCGGCCGATCGCCGGCACAGGACCGGCGGGTCCGGAAAGGCCCGAGGGTCCGGAGGGTCCCGAGGGTCCGGAAGGTCCCGAGGGTCCGGAAGGTCCCGAGGGTCCCGAGGGTCCGGAGGGCGCGGACGGGCCGCGTGGCCCGGCTGGCCGACCCAGCCCGCGCGGCAGCCCCGGCCGCGATGCGAAGGTGACCTGCAAGCTCAACAGCACGCGCAGACGGGTGACCTGCAGGGTGACGTTCGCGTCGGCTGGCCGGGCGCGCCTCGTGCGGGCGGGCAGGACCGTCGCGCTCGGCAGCGTGCTCGATGGCCGCGTGACGCTGCGCAGCAGGACGCGCCTGACGAGGGGCAGCTACACGCTCGTCATGGGCAAGCGGACGCTGCGCCTGATGGTCGGCTAGCCACCTGCGAAGCCCCCTCCCGTAGAGGGGATTCGTGCCTGCGGGGCGGCCCCGCTCAGTCGTCGCCGCCGCGGCCGCGCCCGCGGCCGCGGCCCCTGCCGGAGTCGTCGTCGCTGCCCGAGCCGGAGCTGTCGCCGTCGTCGTCGCCGTCCTGCTGCGGTGCGGGAGTGGCGGGCGGGGCTGCCGCGGTCGTCGTCGTGCTCGTCCGCGCGGGCGGACGCGCCGCAGCGCTGCGCGCGGTTGTCGCGGTCCGCGCCGGAGCGAGCTGCTGGCCCGCCGACACCGGCTCGCCGGGGACGCCGACCGGCGGCTGCGACACGTGGCTCGTCAGTACGGCGAGCGCGACCGCGACGGCGAGCCCGAGCAGGCCGGCAGAGATCCAGATCGTGCGTTCTCGCATCGTGGCCGCAAAGCTGTCAGACGGTCGGCAAAGAGCCGGTAAAAGGTGGGAGCGTCAGCGTCGCCTGGGCGCCTCGCCCGGCGCGGTTGGCGAGCTGAGCATCGCCGTTCCAGCAGCGCATGAGCTCTCGGGCGATCGCCAGGCCCAGGCCGGTGCCGTTCGGCGCGCCCGCGCCCGCGCTGCCGCGCTGAAAGCGTGCGAAGAGCGTCTGCTCCTCGCCGGGCGCGAGGCCGGCACCCTCGTCGAGCACCGCGATCGCGCCGCCGTCGGCGCGGATCGTCACGTGCTCGCCGCCGGCGCCGTAGAGGATCGCGTTCTCGATCACGGCGTCGAGCGCGCGGTCGAGGTCGGCGCGCGCGCACCAGACGCGGTGCGTCGGCCCCGTCGACTGCACCTGCAGCGCGAGGTCGTGCGCGGCCGCCGTCGGCGCCCAGCGGCGACCGGCGGCCTGCGCCGCCTCGGCGAGGTCGAGCACCTCGCCCGGTGTGTCGCGCTCGCCGGTGCGGCTGAGCACGAGCAGCTCGTCGACGGTCTGCGCGATGCGGTCGACCTCGCGCAGCCCGGCGTCGAGCTCGTGCTCGAGGGCGTCGCGGTCGCCCGCCGCGCGCGCCTCCTCCAAACGCAGCCGCAGCCCGGTCAGCGGCGTGCGCAACTGGTGCGACGCGTCCGCGGCGAACTCCTTCTGCGCGCGCACCGTGCGCCCGAGCCGTTCGGTCATCGCGTTGAACGAGGCGGCGAGCGAGCGCTGCTCGCGGCTGCCCTGCACGGGCGCGCGCGCGTCGAGGTCGCCGGCGGCGACCCGCTGCGCGACATCGTCGAGGCGCGTGACCGGCAGCGCGATCCCGCGCGCGAGCACAAACGCGACGGCGAGCGCGACGAGCAGCACGGCGACGCCGACGGCGAGGATGCCGAGCATCGTGCGATTCACGCGGTCGTTGACCGCGCTGACGCTCTGCGTCAGGCGCACGGCGCCGACGACGCGCCCGCCGCGGTAGACGGGCTCGGCGCTGGCGAGGATCTCCTCGGCGAGCGTGTCGCTGACGCGCTCGGTCTGCACGCGCCGGCCGCGCAGCGCCGCCTGCAGCTCGGGTCGCTGCGGCGTCGCGTAGCCGCTGCCGCGCGGGGCCGCACCTTCGCTGTCGGCGAGCACGCGGCCGCGGCGGTCGACGATCACCACGCGCCCGCCCGCGGCGCGCGCGGCGGCGCGGGC
>CADCVQ010000156.1 GCA_902806175.1 uncultured Solirubrobacteraceae bacterium | reverse complement strand
CTGTCGACGTCGACGGTGCGCACCCACCTGCACAACATCTACGGCAAGCTCGGCGCGGTCGACCGCGCGCAGGCGGTCCTGATCGCCACCGAGCGCGGCTGGCTGTAGAACCCAAGACCTGGAGGACCGATGCCGAGCGGCTGCATGCCGCTCGGCGTCTGTCGTTTCAGGCCCCTACGACGCCGCCGGCGCGGCGGACTCGGTCTCGGCCGACTGGCGATCGGTGCGCGCGGTGGCCTCGTCGCCGCCGACCGCAACAGCCGCCTTCGCCGTGACGAGGTGGTACAGGATGAGAACCTGGACGATCGCCAGCGACTCGGAACGATGCTTCTCCTCGCCGACGCTGAACTCCCCGAGGCGCTCGGTGCGCAGCTGCTGGGCGAACTGCATCTTCTCCCAGATGCCCTCCTCGATGGCGGCGCCGACCTCGGGATCGAGGTCACCCGGGATGAACAGGCGGCGCGCGCCCGAGTTCTCCTTTTCAAGCTTGATGCCGCGCTTGCCGCCCTCGTCGAGCAGCACCGACATGTCCGGGTGGGGGAGCCCCTCGGAGAGCGTCAGCTCGGCGTCGAGCTTCTCGCTGTCGTCACCGGGCAAGAAGGAGACGATCATGTCGGCGTATCGCCGCTGCGGGCGGATGAACGCCGCGGAGTCCGGCTCGCGCTTCTCGAGCTCGGCGAGGACCTGCTCCTCGTCGTAGCCGCGCTTGCTCGTGTCGCGCTTGATCTTCCACTCGCGGCGAAGCTCCTCGGGCGGCGCGAGGTAGACGCGCACGTCGTGGGAGTCGCAGAGCTCCTGCGTGTGGTAGCCCAGCAGCCCCTCGATCACGGCGAAGCGCTTGGGGACGACGTACTCCGGACGGCCGAACGTGCCGTTGCCGTGGCCGTAGACGGGCTTGAGGATCGGCTCGCCGTCGCGCAGGTGGCGCACGTGCTGGGACATGATGTCGATGTAGTTGCACTCGGGGTTCAGCGGCGTGATGCCGCGCTCGGCGCGCTCGGCGCGGTCATAGCGGTGGTAGTCGTCGGTCCCGATGTGGGTGACGTTCTCCGGGCCGAGGATCTCGACGAGTCCCTTTGAGATCGTCGTCTTGCCGGCGGCCGAGTCGCCGACGACGCCGAGGATGATGGGGCGGGCCATGCAGCTCCTCCTAGGTCGCGGCCGAATGCGGGACGATAGCGCCAATCGCCCCGCGCGGCCTCCCCGATGCACACGATTGCTAGCGTGCGCCCCAGGTTGACCCGCAGCCGGCCGCTCCGCACGATCTCATGAAGCACGCCGGTGCGATCGCCAAGCGCACGGTCGTCTCGTTCTACAACGACCAGATGACACAGCACGCGGCGGCGCTGACGTACTACGCGCTGATGTCGCTGTTCCCCGCGGCGCTGCTCGCGCTCTCGTTGCTGGGGCTGTTCGGCCAGTACCCGGCCACGTACGATGCGATCATCGGCTACCTGCGCGACGTCGTGCCGTCGTCGGCGCTCGTTCCGCTCGACAGGTCGCTGCGCAACGCGCTGCGCAGCCAGGAAACCGCCGTGACGGCGCTCGTGATCAGCGTGCTCTTCGCGTTGTACGGGACGACCGGCGCGCTGGAGGCGGCGCGCCGCGCGCTCAACGTCGTGCTCGAGGCCGACGGTGGCCGCAGCTTCCTGCGGCGCAAGGCGATCGACGTCGCGTCGACGTTCATGCTGATGAGCCTCGTGCTCATCAGCCTCGTGCTCGTCTTCGTCGGCGGATCGTTCGCGCAGGACATGCTCGGCTTCATCGGCATCGGGCCCCAGGCCGCGCGGACCTGGAACGTCGTGCGCTGGCCCGGCGCGCTGGCGGTCGCGATGCTGATCTTCGGCTACATCTACTACGTCACGCCCGACGTCAAGCAGCGCTCGTTCCGGTCGGTGCTGCCGGGCGCCGCCGTCGGCGTCCTGCTGTGGCTTGCCGCCTCGTTCGGCTTCTCGGAGTACATCTCCGAGGTCTCCAACGTGGGCGCGATCTACGGGGCGTTCACCGGCGCGATCCTGCTCGTCGCGTGGCTGTGGCTCACGCACGTCGCGCTGCTGTTCGGCGCCGAGCTCAACGCCGAGATCGAGCGCGAGCGCGAGCTGGTCGAGGGCGTGCCGATGGGGGAGACGCTCAACCGGCCGACGCGGCGCGGCCGCTGGTGAGGCCGTTTCGCCTGCGCGTCACGACGATCCACGCGAGCAGCGCGAGCGCGATGCCGGCGCTGTCGATCGCCACGTCGACCGGGGTCCCGTGGCGGCCCTCGACGAACGTCTGGTGCACCTCGTCGCTGATCGCATAGAGGACCGCGACGACCGTCGCGAGGATCGGCCGGCGCCAGTGCGTGGCGCGCGCGAGCGTGAGCCACAGCACGCCGAAGATCGTGACGTGGGCGAGCTTGCGCAGCAGGGTGTCCCATGCGCCGAGGCCCGAGCTGAGGTCCGGCGTCGCCGAAAGCGCGAAGATGAGCGTCATGACGGCCAGCGGCGGCGCGTACCGGCTCAGCCTGGATCCCATACGCTGAGGCTAGTGGCCGCCCCCAAAAATACCCCCCCTGCCAGGCAGCCGCTGATCACCGGCTGGCGGCGTCCTCGCTCAGTCATGGGCCTGGAGGCCCACTCCTTCACTGCGTCCTTGCCAGCCGGCGCCAGCGACCGCCTGGACACGGCACGTACTTACGGGGACGACCACTAGTGACGGTCCGATGATCTCCATCACCACGAAGTCGCCCTACGCGCTGCAGGCGCTCGCCGAGCTCGGCCGCTCCGGCGGCGACGGCCCGGTGCCGATCGGCGAGCTCGCCCGCCGCCGCGAGATCCCCGTCCAGTTTCTCGAGCAGCTCTTCGCGACGCTGCGCCGCGCCGGCATCCTGAAATCGCAGCGCGGCGTGAAGGGCGGCTACGCGTTCGCCCGCCCGCCGGGCGAGATCACGGTGCTCGAGGTCGTCGAGCTGCTCGAGGGACCGCTCGGCCGCGACGCCGCCGGCATCTTCGGCGAGGCCGCAGCCGCCGCACGCGATGTGCTCGCGGCGACGACGATCGCCGATGTCGTCGAGCGCGAGGCGCGCGCGGCGGGCGTGGCGATGTACTACATCTAGAACCGTTGAGTGAGACGACCCTGACGGGCGTCGCTCGCTGCGGCAAGCGACGCCAGGGTTATCCCTGAGATCGATTGACCGGGGGCGCGAGAGGCGCGGAGGGTGCCGTTCGACAGCCGCTCTTGACCGACTCGGAGGTAGCCCAGATGGTGCGTCGCGAAGCTCTTGTCCCCACGGCCGCCTCGCCCTCTCGATCGAGCAAGCCCTCGATGATCGCCAAGGTGCTCGCGTTGTCTGTGCTGTGGTGTTGTGTTGCAGTTGCCGACGCCTCGGCGGCGACCGGCGCGCTCACCCAGAGACCCGCCCCAGCAGGTTGCGTCGCAGAAGCCGGCGCCGGCGGATGCGCCGGCGGAAGGGCTCTCGCCGAGGCCGGTTCGGTCACGGTCAGCCCCGACGGCAAGAGCGCCTATGTCACGTCTTCGCCAGCTGACGCGGTGGCGGTCTTCGATCGTGCCGCGAGCGGCGAGCTCACGCAGAAGTCCGGCACCATGGGCTGCATCGCAGACACCGGCGCCGGCGACTGCGCCGACGGCAGGGGACTCGACGGGGCGAGGTCGCTGACCGTCAGCCCCGACGGCAACAGCGCCTATGTCACGTCCTTTGGCAGCGGTGCGGTGGCGGTCTTCGATCGCGCCGCGACCGGCGAGCTGACGCAGAAGCCAGGTGCGGCGGGTTGTATCTCAGAAACCGGCGCCGGCGACTGCGTCGACGGCAGAGCACTCGACGAGGCGAGGTCACTGACGATCAGCCCCGACGGCAAGCATGCCTACGTCACCTCCTTGTCCGCCGACGCGGTGGCGGTCTTCGATCGTGCTGCGACCGGCGAGCTGACGCAGAAGCCCGGCACGGCCGGCTGCATCTCACGCACCGGCGCCGACGGCTGCGCTCAGGGTAGGGCACTGAGCGGCGCCGAGGCGGTAGTTGTCAGCCCCGACGGCAAGAGCGTCTACGTCGCAGCATTCGGCGGCGCGGTGGCGATCTTCGATCGCGCGGCGACCGGCGAGCTCAAGCAGAAGCCGGGCACGGCGGGCTGCATCTCAGACAGCGGCGACGGCCCGTGCATCGCCGGGAGGGCACTGCGCGCGGCGCGCTCGGTGACGATGAGTCTCGATGGCAAGAGCGCCTACGTCACGGCCGCCGGCGGCGCGGTCGTCGTCTTCGATCGCGCCGCGAACGGCACGCTGACCCAGAAGCCCGGCCCGGCCGGCTGCATCGCGGACCCCGCCGTCACGGGCTGTGCTGACGGGAGAGCACTCAAGGGCTCCGCCTCGGTGGCTGTCAGCCGCGACGGCAAGAGCGCGTATGTCGCGTCCTACTTCAGCGATTCGTTGACGGTCTTCGATCGTGCTGCGACGGGCGCGCTGACCCAGAGGCCCGGGGAGGCGGGCTGCATCACAGAAGTCCCGAAGGCCCTCCCGACCGGCGCATGTGACCATGGGACGTCGCTCAAAGGCGCTGCCTCGGCGACGGTCAGCCCCGACGGCAACAGCGTCTATGTCGCGTCCGCCATCAGCAACGCGGTCGCACTCTTCGACCGCGAGAACGATCCGAAGCCGGTACTGAGCGGGCTGCGGCTGTCGCCGAGCAGCTTCCGCGCGACAAGCGCGGGGCCGAGCATCGGCCCCGGCGGCACGAGCGCAGGTGGAACGAGCATCGGCACCAGGGTCTCCTACAAGCTCAGCGAGCCCGCCGTGGTCCGCTTCGAGGTCCAGCGCGTCCTGGAGGGTCACAACGTCGGCGGCAAATGCGTCAAGCCCAAGAGCTCGAACGCCCGCACGATCCGCTGCAGACGCTACGCAACGCTGCCCGGCGCCTTCCAGCACCAGGGCAAGACAGGCCCCAACAGGTTCACGTTCACGGGCCGCTTGCCCGCCCTCGAACTGCAGCCGGCCCGCTACCGCCTGCGCGCCGTCGCAACAGACCTCGCGGGAAACACCTCGTCCCGGAGGACTCGAACGTTCGACATCATCCTGTCGCCCCCGCACATCGACGGGTCCTGAGTCCTGGCGTTGCGCTCAGCATGCTCCGGCCGCTCATCCCCGACGCCCGGCATGACGCCGCGAGCGTGTCGAAACCGCCGCCGCTGCACGAAAGGCTCAGGGTGTTCCCTGAACTTGCTCGACGTGTGGGCGCAAGGACGCGACCGTCGTGCCAACGGCCGTTCGAAGCCAGGAGGCAGCATCATGGACCGCAGGGGCACAGCAGTTGCGACGATAGCCGCGGCGCTCGCGCGCAATGGGCGCCAAGGCAGCGCGGTAGGACCCGTCTCGGATCGCTCGGGGACTGCCGGGCGTCGGCTCGCGATGCTCGCTGCGTTGGCATGTGCTGCGAGTCCCGCACCGGCTGGCGCTGCGGTCCCCGACCCGGAGCGCGACGCGACGGCGCAGACCGCGTGGCACTGGTACCACAGCCTGACCGCCGCGCAGGTCGCTCAGCGCCTGGCTGCGGACCGCGATCGGATCGTCGATCTCGAGGTGCAGTCGACGTCGCCGGATCGCTTCGCTGTGGCGACGGTCCGCAACGAGGGCGTCTACAGGCGAGCCTGGTACTGGTACACGGGGCTGACGGCGCCGCAGGTCCACTCCAAGCTCAAGGAGAGAAACGGCCGCCTGATCGACCTCGAGACGTATGTCGCCGGCGGCGTTCGCCGCTTCGCAGCCGTCATGGTCGTCAACACCGGCCAGGCGGCCAAGAGTTGGCGCTGGTACTCCGGGATCAACCGGGCGGCGCTGACTCGGCGGCTGCGCCAGCACCGGTCGCGCCCGGTCGACATCGAGAGCTACAGCGAGGGCGGCGCGACCAAGTACGCCGTGGTGATGATCGCCAACCGCGGCGTCGACAAGACCAACTCGTGGTTGCGGCTCGGCGTGCCGCTGTCCGCGGTCCAGTCCAGCGCGGCGGTCAACGGCGCGCGCACGTTCAGCCTCGACCGGCTGCCCAACGGCGCCTACAACGCGATCCAGGTCAAGAGCAAGGGGGAGTTCTCGACGCTCGAGACGGACGTCGACGCAGGCAGGGTCGCTGACGTCGTGTCCCAGAACGCGGCCCGGATCGTCGACATCGACGCATACACCGCGGGTGCTCAGCAGCGCTTCACGGTCGTCGTCAACGACAACGCCGACCCGTTCAACGCGCGCGTGCGCGACCTCGCGCGGGCCTCGCAGAAGCTGCGCGCCGGACGCTTTGGCTTCTTTGTCAAGCAGGTCGGCGGGCCGGCCAGCGTGAGCCTCGGCGCCGATCGCATCTTCGAGCCGGCGAGCGCGCTGAAGACGCTGCACCACCTCTACCTGCACACGCGCCTGGAGGCCACCCCGCCCGAGAGCCTCACCAGGTTCATCGAGGTTCCGTGGGACTTCTGCCCATCATCGGAGGAGGTGAAGTGGAACGCGTTGTGGACGCTCGACAACGCCGACCGCAGCATGATGGAGGTCTCCAACAACAACACGACCTTTGCGATCGAGCACCACTTCGGCCGCAACAACCTCAACCAGTACGCGAAGTCGATCGGCGCGGCGAGCACGCTGATCAAGCACCACATCGGCTGCTGGGAAACGGACAGCACGACCACGCTCGTCGACCTCGCTCGCATGATCGAAGGTGCGTCCGACGGCTCGCTGCTGAAGACCGAGAGCGTGCGCAACCGCTTCTTCGACACGATGATCCAGGGCCAGACCGTTGACGAGCGACTGGAGGCGCTCATCGCCGAGGAAGCCGGCTTGGCGCGCAAGTCGCCGATCGCGCCGGACTTCATCGCAAACGTCGTCTTCCGCGCCAAGGGCGGCAACTATGGCCTCGACGGGCGCGTCGTCAACGCGGAGATCGGCCGGATCCTGATCCCGTTCAAGGTCAACGGGCAGGTGCAGCAGCGCGCGTTCGCGATCGGGCACTTCTACAACTGCTCGGACTGCAGCGACGCCGAGACGACCATCAACCCGGCATTTCGCTTGGCGTTGACCGAGAAGTTCCGGGCGACGATCCGCGCGGCGATAGCCACCTGGTGACGTGGGTGCGGCGGCCGGGCGCCCGCGGCACCCGGCCGCCGCATTGCGCCGGCCCGCGCCGCGGACCGACCGCGCTGGATGATTAAATCACCGACCGCCCCGCCGAGAACGACGAGGAGGTTCGATGCCAACCCCGACGATGGACACGGATGCCCTGCCCGGGTTCGGCGATCGGCGCACCGCGTGACGACGCCGGCCGCTCGGAGCACCGCGCTCGTCCATCAGCGCGGCCCCTGTGACTGCATGCGGGCGGTTGTCGCGTCGTATCTGGGGCTGCCGTACGAGGCGACGCCGCGCATATCGGGGCTGGCGGACGCGGCGACGTTCTGGTCGGACTGGAGCCGCTGGCTGCGCCGGCACGGCTACACGATCGCCACCTACGACTTCGCGCCCGGGCACCTGAAGCGGTGGATTGCGGTCGTCGGACGCGGCCACGGCGCTCCGCTGCACGCGGTCCTGATGTCGGGCACGGAGCTGTTGCACGACCCGATGCTCGGTCCGGACCGCCTGCAGCGCGTCGAGCACAGCGAGGTGATGTGCGCGATCGTCATCGGCCCGATCGGCGCGACCGACTGGTCGGAGGCGATCACCCAGCAGATCAGCCTGGCGGTGTCCCGCGGTTCGCCGCTCGTCTGGTGCCTGGAGCATCTGATGGACTCGCAGTGGGGCGTCGGCATGTACCGGCTGCGCGGCCAGCTGCGCGAGGCCGCCGCGATGGAGCGCCGGCTGGGTTTGGCGGAGGCGGGCTGACCCGCTGCGCCGATCGCCGCGGCGCCGTCAGAGCTCGAAGCGCAGCGCGACCTCCGTGCCGCCGTCCGGTACCGCGCGGATCTCGAAGGCGTCGGCGTCGTGCGCCATCAGGCCGAACCCGAGGCCGAGCCCCGGGCTGTCCGGTCGCGGGAGCGGTCCGACGCCGCGGTCGCGCACCCGGATGTCCAGGCAGCTCTCGTCCTTGGCGCGGACGACGACCCGCACCTCGCCCTCGCCTCGGGCGGGTTGCTCGCGGTAGGCATGGAGCACCGCGTTCGTCGCGGCTTCGCTGACGGCGAGCGTGATCTGCACGATGGTGTGCTGCGTCGCGCCGCGCTCGCGAGCGATCTCGGCAACTGCCCGGCGGATCGCCGGCACTTGCGAGGGTTGCGCCGGATAGGAGGCGTCGAGCGCCGAGTCCCACTCTGACAAGGTCATGCAGCGGCCTTACCCAGCGGGTGGAGCGCGATCACCTCCGGCTGCGGGTACCTTTCACGTTCGCATGGCGTCAATTCCGGTCAGCATTGCCAACTATGTCGGGCGCACCCCGATGCTCGAGCTCACGCGGCTCGCCCCGCGCGCCGTCCGGTTGTTCGGCAAGCTCGAGTCGTTCAACCCCGGTGGCAGCGTCAAGGACCGCATCGGCGTCGCGATGATCGAGGCCGCCGAGGCCGATGGGCTGATCGAGCCGGGGCGCACGACGATCGTCGAGGCGACCTCCGGCAACACGGGCATCGCGCTGGCGTTCGTCTGCGCAGCGAAGGGCTATGACCTCGTGCTCACGCTGCCGCAGGGGATGAGCCGCGAGCGCGAGGGACTGCTGCGCCTCTACGGCGCGCGCGTCGAGATCACGGAGTCGATGGGCGGGATGAACGAGGCCGTCGACGCGGCGCGCGCGATGGCGACGAACCCGGACGTCTTCCTGCCCGACCAGTTCTCCAACCCCGCCAACCCGGAGGCGCACAGGCGCGCGACCGGGCCCGAGCTGTGGGACGCGCTGGAGGGGAAGATCGACGTCCTCGTCGGCGGCGTCGGCACCGGCGGCACGATCACCGGCGTCGGCGAGGTGCTCAAGGCCCGCAACCCCGCGGTGCACGTCGTCGCGGTCGAGCCCGCGACGTCCGCCGTGCTGTCGGGCCGCGCGCCGGGCCCGCACAAGATCCAGGGCATCGGCGCGGGCTTCGTCCCGCCGGTGCTCAACCGCGAGGTCATCGACGAGGTCATCGCCGTCGACGACGAGGACGCGCTGCGGTGCGCGCGCGACGCGGCCCGCCTGGAGGGCGCGCTCGTCGGCATCTCCTGCGGCGCGGCGCTCGCGGCGGCGATCGAGGTCGGCCGGCGGCCGGACTCGCAGGGCAAGCGGATCGCCGTCGTGCTGCCCGATTCCGGCGAGCGCTACGTATCCACGCCGTTCTTCGCCCCGTAACGTCGACCAAGGGCGAACCACGTCATCCTGCGGGAGTACGCTCCTCGCATGTTCGGTCTCGGGACAGTGGCCCGCGTCGTCGGCGAGGTTCGCCGCGACGTCGCGGCCGCGCACGCGCGCGACCCGGCCGCGCGCGGGGTCGGCAGCATCGAGATCCTCGCGAGCTGGCCGGGCGTGCAGGCCGTGCTCGCGCACCGGGTGGCGCACGGGCTGCACGGCATCGGCGTTCCGGTGGCGCCGCGCACGCTGTCGATCCTCTCGCGCGCCTGGACCGGGGTCGAGATCCACCCCGCGGCGCAGATCGGCCAGGGCTTCTTCATCGACCACGCCGCGGGCGTCGTGATCGGCGAGACCGCGCAGATCGGCGACGACGTCACGCTCTACCAGGGCGTCACGCTCGGCGGCACCGGCTTTCAGACCGGCAAGCGCCACCCGACGCTGCAGGACAACGTGACCGTCGGCGCGGGCGCGAAGCTGCTCGGCGCGATCACCGTCGGGCACGGCGCGAAGATCGGCGCCAACACGGTGGTGATCCACGACGTGCCACCGAACACGACCGTCGTCGGCAATCCCGGCCATCCGGTGCGGGTCGAGGGCAAACGTCCCGAGGGCCCCGACACAGACTGGATCCACCTGCCCGACCCGATCGCCGACGCGATCAACCGCCTGTCGGCGCGGATCGCCGAGCTCGAGCGTGAGGTCATCGAGCTGTCGGGCTCCGAGCGCGAGACCGTCGCCGAGGTGCGCCCGCTGCGCCCCGTGCACGGGCCTAATCCGGCGGGCGGCTGACGGTTTCATGGACGGGCTGCGCGCGGCCTGGCTATGGCTCGGTGAGCGCTCCGCGTTCAGCGTCGTGTTCGCGTTCTGGGGGCTGCTGCTGCTCAACGCATGGGTCTTCGACGGCGCCGCCGAGGTCGCGGCGGGCCTCACGCTGATCGGCCTGGTCGGGCTGCACCTGTGGGCCCGGCCGCGGCAGAAATGGGATGTGCTCGGCCTCGTGTGGTGGCCGGCCCCGGTGACGTCGATCATCGATGTCTTCACCGACGTGCCGCAATGGCTCGCGATCGTGCTGCTCGCGCTCGCGCTACTGGCTGCGTGGAGCTTCGACCGCGAGGACGACGACGCGCACGAGGCGCCTCGGCCGGAGCCCGCTCAGTAGTACACGCAGCGCGTCCGGTGGCGCGGTAGCGCCTTGTACCGCGGCGCCTGGCCGCGGCTCCACAGCCAGTTGTCGAGCTCGTGCTCGGTGGCGCCGACGCGCCGCACGATGAGCTCGCAGGCGTGTACGGCGCAGGCGCGGATCTCGCGCTCCTCGCGTCCCACCGGCAGCAGCAGGCCGGCATCGATGTGCGCCGCGAGGCGCTCGTCGTAGCGCAGCACGCCGTCGCAGCGCAGGACGTGCGGCACGAGGTTGTCGGCGAAGATCGTCAGGCGGTGCAGGTCGGTAAACCGCGCCACGCCGGCGAGGGCGAGGTTCGCCGGGACGATCTGCGCGCGCTTGTAGAAGCCGCGGTCGGCGAACAGCGCCATCCCGGAAGCGAGCTGCGTCGCGAGCGCCTCGGCGCAGCCGCGCGCCTCGCGGACGAGGGCGAGCGCGTCACGCTCGCCGAGGAAGACGCCCAGCGCGCGCAGCGCCTGCGCGTAGAGCGCCATGAGCTCGTGGTCGCGCGGCTGGCCCAGCGCCTCGGCGATCTCGTCGGTGCGCAGCGCGCGCAGCTCGGCGGATGTCCACGGGCCGTGTGCGCGAAAGCGGTCGGCGATCGCCCAGGCGACGGTGAAGTACCCCGACGAACCCGCGCGCTTGCGCAGGGTCGGAAACCAGCCCGAGCCGAAGTTCACGGTGTCTACGGTCAGGAAGTAGGACGCGACGTCCTGCGGCGAGCCCTCGAGGTAGTGGCGCACGGGATCGAGCGCGGGCGGCGGGCCGGCCTCGACGCGCTCGAGCGCATCGAGGTCGATGCGCACCCACTGCGCCGTCGCGGCCACCTGCGCGCAGGCGGAGCGGACCTTGTCGCAGAGCCCGCCGCCGGGTCGTGTGCGGGCCGCGCTCAGCGCCGGCCGAAGTGGACCGTCAGCGTTGCGCCGTCGCTGACGCCGGCCACCGGCGCGCCGATCGCGAGCCCGATGCCGATGTCGCGGTAGCGGCCGTCAAGCAGGATCTCGCGGTGTCCGGCGCTGTTCATGAACCGGCGAACGAGCTCGGCAGGCGTGCCGCTCTGCGCGCCCCAAGCGATCGTCTCGCCGACCGTGCTGCCCCGGCGCTGGCGCTGGTAGCCGAAGCGCTGAATGCGCTGGCGCACGTTCATCCCGTTGGGGGTCACGTGCGAGAAGTATCGCCGGGTGACCATATCGTCGCTGTGCGCCTGCGCAGACTGGTTCAGCGGCCGCGAGGGGCGCAGCGGCGCCAGTCCCTGCGTCATGCGCTCGAAGTTGACGAGGACCAGCACCCAATCGGACGTCTGCTGCAGGACCTCGGTGTCAGCCAACGAGCCCGACGGGGCGATTCTCCCCGATGCGGCGGCGGCGGTGCCGGAGCCGAATGCTGCGCAGGCCAGCGCTGCGATGACCCCTGTGATCGCGTTTCTGCCGAACATCCCATGCCCTCCCGTGGATGACGGCGCGAGTATATGCAGCGCTCACCCACGATATGCAAGAAAGTGTTCGGTCTGGCGCGAACGCGCCAGAATCCGGTGTCGGACGAAGGAGATCGCGGTCGTCCGTTGAAAGCGCGTGCCGCCGTCGACACCGCAGTTCCCTCTGCTCGCGGGCCTATCCTCACAAGGCATGCCCGACGCCGCGTCAACCGACCGCATCGAGGACCTTCTCGCAGAGCTGAATCCGCCCCAGCGCGACGCCGTCACGCACGGCGAGGGACCGCTGCTGATCCTCGCGGGTGCGGGGACCGGCAAGACTCGCGTGCTGACGCATCGGATCGCCTACCTGGAGGGCACCGGCCTCGCGCGCGCCAACGAGATCCTCGCGATCACGTTCACGAACAAGGCCGCGCAGGAGATGCGCGACCGCGTCGGGCTGCTGCTCGGCCGGCGCACGCGCGCGATGTGGGTCATGACCTTCCACGCCGCGTGCGCGCGGATGCTGCGCGCCGACGCGCACCGGCTCGGCTACACGCGCCAGTTCACGATCTACGACCAGGCCGACGCGCGCCGGCTGGTCAAGCGCTGCCTCGACGAGCTGGGCGTCGACACGAAGCGCTTCACCCCCGGCGCCGTCCACCACCAGATCTCCGATGCGAAGAACAAGCTGCGCGACGCCGAAGCGTACGCCAAGCTCGTCGGCTCCTTCTTCGAGCAGACCGTCGCCGACGCGTATCGGCTCTACGAGCGCGAGCTGCACCGCATGAACGCGATGGACTTCGACGACCTGCTGGTCAACGCCGTCAACGTGCTGCAGCTCTTCCAGGAGGTCCGCGACCGCTACTGCACCGCGTTTCGCCACGTGCTCGTCGACGAGTACCAGGACACGAACGCCGTCCAGTACCGCTGGCTGCAGCTGCTCGCCGAGCAGCACCGCAACCTGGCGGTGGTCGGCGACGATTCTCAGGCGATCTACGGCTTTCGCGGCGCCGACATCCGCAACATCCTCGATTTCGAGGACGCCTTTCCCGACGCGCACGTCGTCAGGCTCGAGCAGAACTACCGCTCGACGCAGACCATCCTCAGCGCCGCCAACGCCGTGATCGCGCAGAACCGCGAGCAGAAGCAGAAGTCGCTGTGGACCAACCACGGCGACGGCGAGCCGATCCGTATCCGCGAGCTCGACGACGAGCACGCCGAGGCGCGCTACGTCGTCGGCGAGATCGAGCGGCTCGTCGACGAGGGCGCCAGCCGCGCCGAGATCGCCGTCTTCTACCGCACGAACGCGCAGTCGCGGGTCATCGAGGACACGCTCGTGCGGCGCGACATCTCCTACCAGGTGATCGGCGGCACGAAGTTCTACGAGCGCGCCGAAATCAAGGACGCGATCGCCTACCTGACGGTGCTCGGCAACCCGCAGGACGTCGTCTCCTTCCAGCGGATCGTCAACTCGCCGCGGCGCGGGATCGGCCAGACGTCGCTCGGGCGCGTGATCGCCTTCGCCGACTCGACGGCGATCAGCGTCTGGGACGCGGCCGCCGACGCGTCCGGCGTGCCCGGCCTCGGCACCGCCGCAGTGCGGGCACTGGGCCGCTTCATGGACACGATGCAGGCGCTGCGCGAGCGTGTCGGGCAACGCGTGCCGGTCGGCGACCTGCTCGAGTCGCTGCTGCACGAGACCGGCTACATCGACGCGCTGAAGGCCGAGCGCACGATCGAGGCACAGGGCCGTGAGGAGAACCTGGCCGAGCTCGTCGAGGTGGCCCGCGAGTTCGACGCCGGCGCCGAGGAGGAGGAGGACACCCTGGACGTCTTCCTGCAGCAGATCGCCCTCGTCGCCGACGCCGACACGCGCACCGACGACGAGGGGCTCGTCACGCTCATGACGCTCCACAACGCCAAGGGACTGGAGTATCCGATCGTCTTCATCGCCGGGATGGAGGAGGGCGTCTTTCCGCACTCCCGCGCGCTCGACGAGGGCGGCCTGGAGGAGGAGCGCCGGCTCGCCTACGTCGGCATCACGCGGGCGATGCACCGCCTCTATATGACCAGCGCGCGGCGTCGCGCCGTCTTCGGCGCGACGCAGTACGGGATGCGCTCGCGCTTTCTGGACGAGGTTCCGCACGACCTCACCGACCGGGCGGACGAGCCGAGCATTCGCCGCGGCGTGGCCGCGCAGCGGCCGGGCTCATGGGCCTCGTCGTCGACCTCGGCCGCGCGTGCCGACGAGCCCGCGCCGGCCTTCCGCCTGGGCGACGATGTGTCGCACGCGGCGTTCGGCGCCGGCGTCGTCGTCGGCGTCGAGGCAGGCGGGATCGTGGTCGTGCGCTTCTCCGGCGACGGCAGCGAGCGCAAGCTCATGGCGGAGTACGCGCCGATCACCAGGCTCTGATAGACCCGCACCCCGATATGTCCGCGCAGATCATCGACGGCAAGGCGATCGCCGCACGCGTCCGCGCCGATGTCGCGCAGGACGTCGCCGCGTTCGCGCAGGAGTTCGACGGCGACGTTCCCGGGCTCGCGACGATCCTCGCCGGCGACGACCCCGCGTCGGCGGTTTACGTCGCCAACAAGCAGAAGGCCTGCAAGGAGGTCGGGATGCAGACCTTCCACTTCCCGCTGGCGCCGTCGGCGTCGCGCGAGGAGGTCGTCGAGGTGATCGCGCGCCTCAACCTCCGCGCGGATGTCAGCGGCATCCTCTGCCAGCTGCCGGTTCCCGAGCATCTCGACGGCGTCGAGCTGACCGGGCTGATCGACGCCGCCAAGGACGTCGACGGCCTGACCGCAGTGAGCGCCGGGTTGCTCGCGCTGGGCCGCGAGGGGCTGCGGCCGTGCACGCCGTCGGGCTGCATGCACCTGCTCGCGCAGGCGGCCGTGCGGCTCGAGGGCGCCGAGGCGGTCGTCGTCGGGCGCTCGAACCTGTTCGGCAAGCCAATGGCGCAACTGCTGCTGAACGCCAGCGCGACGGTCACGATCTGCCATTCGCGCACCCGCGACCTCGACGCGGTCTGCCGCCGCGCCGACGTCCTGATCGCAGCGGTCGGGCGCGCGCAGATGATCAAGGACGACTGGGTCAAGCCGGGCGCCACGGTGATCGACGTCGGCACGAACCGCACGCAGGACGGCCTCGTCGGCGACGTCGACTTCGAGGCCGTCAAGGAGGTCGCGGCTGCAATCACGCCGGTGCCCGGCGGCGTCGGCCCGATGACGATCGCGTTCCTGCTGCGCAACACGCTGAAGGCGGCGCGGATGCAGCGAGGCGCAATCTGATGCTCCGGCTGCGCAGCGGCGAGCTTGTCAGCGGCCTCGGCGCCGCGGGGCTGGCGGCGCTCATGTTCGTGAGCTGGTTCGGCGGGCGCTCGGCGTGGGACACGCTGACGGTCGGGCGTGTGCTGCTCGTGCTCACGATCGCGCTCGCCGCGACGCTCGTCGTCATCACGATGCGCAATCGCGCCGTCTCGATGGCGATGTCGGCCGCGACCGTGACCGTCGGGATCGGCACGCTCGCTTTGTTGTACCTGCTCTACCGCGTCGGCATCGACGAGCCGGGCCGCAACGACGATGTCAGCATCGACGCCGGCGCGTACCTCGGAGTCGGCTGCGTGCTGCTGATCCTCGGCGGCGCGTGGCGCGCGCTCGCCGACGAGCGCACGACCGCAGCCACCTCGTTGCGCCAGACCGAGCGCGTGCTCGCCGTGCGCGGCGCGCCGCGCC
>CADCVQ010000155.1 GCA_902806175.1 uncultured Solirubrobacteraceae bacterium | reverse complement strand
CCGAGCCGCCGGCGGCGCCGCAGCCCGCTGCCGGCCAGCAGCCGCCGGTGCCGGACCTCCCTTCCGCCGAGCAGCCGGCGCCACCCGAGCCCGGACCGCCCGCGCCGCCCGAGCCCGCCGCTGCAGAGGCCGCGCCGCCCCGCTTCCGGCAGGGGAGGATCCGCTTGCGCAAGCCGCCGCGCGAGTAGTACACGCGGCTGCAAGGAGGCCCCACAACGACCGAGCGCCCGCAGGTGCGGGCGCTCGGGATGCTGCTCTGACGGGTGCGGCCCGCGCTACGCGGCTTCGCGCAGGCTCTCCAGCGCGGGCTCGTCGCCCAGGCTGCGCATCGCGGCCTCTTCGATCTGACGCGCGCGGTCGCGGGTCAGGCCGAGCTCGCGGCTCGTCGCCTCGATCGAGCGCTCGCGGCCGTCGCGCAGTCCGAACCGTAGCTCGACGACGCGGCGCTCCTCGCCGGTCAGGCGCCCGAGGGCGTCGGCGACGGTGCGCTCGAGCTCGCTGGACTCCGCCTCCTGGCTCGGATCGGGCCGCTCGCTTGCGATGAAGTCACCGAGGTTGCTGTCGCCGTCGTCGCCGATCGGCACGTCGAGGCTCGTGACGTGGCGGCGCGCCTCGCGCAGCGCGAGGATCTCCGGCACGGTCATGTCGGCCGCTGCCGCGACCTCCTCGTCGGACGGATCGTGCGAGAGCTTCGCCGTTAGGTCGCGCTCGACGCGCGCGAGCCTGCGCTCGCGCTGCTCGATGTGCGTCGGGAGGCGGATCGTCCGCGACGTGTTCGCGAGGCCGCGCTGGATGCTCTGACGGATCCAGAGCGTGGCGTACGTCGAGAACTTGAAGCCCTTGCGCCAGTCGAACTTCTCGGCGGCACGGATCAGCCCGAGGGTGCCCTCCTGGACGAGGTCGCCGAGCGGCAGACCCAGACCCTGGTAGCGGCGCGCCTGCGAGACGACAAGGCGCAGGTTCGCATTGATCATGCGGTCCTTCGCAGCGATGTCACCACGCTCGATGCGCTTGGCAAGCTCGATCTCCTCAGCCGCCGTCAGCAGGGCGTAGCGCGACGCCTGGTTGAGGAAGGTCTGCAGCGAATCGGCCGTCATCTCGGCCTGGACGCGCGCGCCATGCTTCGCAACGTCCTCGGCGGGCGTCCGCCGCCGGGGGCGCTTCGTCGGTGCGCTGTGCTCGCCGCGACGGCGTGCACTCGTCGTTGTGGTAGTCCTGGCCATGCGTTCCCTTTCAGATGTGTCGGAGCGTCGCTGTTCGCGACTCACCTCGCCCGTCTGCCCGTTGCCCACCATGAGGCGCGGCACGTCAGAAGGGAGGAGAAGAGGCGGTCAAGCGAATGGCGGAAAGCCCTCATCACGGGCTCCCCGCACGACACCGCGAGTAAGCATAGCAGATGATTGCGCGAGCAAACAAACGCGACGCGCGGGCGATCCTCTGCTGTGCGCAGTGTAGCTGCCTCTCTGGCCGATGTTCGGGCCGACGCGCCGATGAAGACGGTCACCTGATCGGCGTGCCGGCGATCGGGTCTGCGAGCAGGCCGGCACGGACCGCGGGCCTGCGTCAGGCGAGGACGAGCAGCTCGAACGTGATGCGCGCGCCGTCGATCGTCGCGAGCCCCATCGTGCGCGCGGGCGCACGGCGCCGCTCCGTGGGCGAGCCGGGGTTGAAGATCTGAAAGCCGTCGAGCTCGCCGTGCTCGGGCATGTGCGTATGGCCGAAGACGACGGCGTCGCAGCCCGGGAAGTCGGTGCGCAGCCGCTCGAGGCGACCGCGCGCGGCTCCCGGGATGTGCGTCATGCCGACGTGCGCTGCGCCGAGTTCGAGCTCCAGGCGCGACGGCAGCAGCGCGTGGACCGCCGCGCTGTCGACGTTGCCGCTGATCGCGTGGACCGGCGGGCCGAGCTCGCGCAGCATGTCGAGCACCGGGACGTCGCTGAGATCGCCGGCGTGCAGGATCGCGTCCGCGGCGGCGCAGCGCTCGATGCACTGTTGCGGAAGGGTGCGCGCGCCGCGCGGCATGTGCGTGTCGCTGATGATCGCGATCTGCATGGTCAGGGCGCTACCGTCGCGGGGTGGCTTCACCCAGTCAAGGCCTGACGGTGGCCGTCACGGGTCCGACGGGCACGTTCGGGTTCGGGCTCATGCCGCTGCTGCAGGCCGACCCGGCGATCGGCCGGATCGTCGGCATCGCCCGGCGCCCGTTCGATCCCGCCGGGCACGGCTGGACGAAGATGGAGTACCGCCGCGGCGACGTGCGCGACACGGCGGCGCTCGAGCAGGGCTTCGACGGCGCCGACGTGGTCGTGCACCTCGCGTTTCTGATCACCGGGTTCTCGAGCCGGCGCACGATCAACGTCGAGGGGACGCTGAACGCCTTCGCCGCCGCTGCCGCGGCAGGCGCGCGGCGTTTCGTCTACGCGTCCTCGGTCGCGGCCTACGGCTTCGGCCGCGACAACCCCGCGGTGATGACCGAGGAGTGGCCGACCCGGCCCGCGGCACATCTCGACTACGGACAGGAGAAGGCGGAGATCGAGCAGCTGCTACAGGAGGCCGCCGCCGAGCATCCGGGGATCGGCCTGTACCTCCTGCGCCCGCCGATCGTCCTCGGCCCGCACAGCGTCGGCGCCAAGAGCTTTCTCCCGGCGGCGCTGGAGCCGCTGGTCAAGCGGGCCGGCGCGGTTGCGCTGCGCCTGCCGGTGGCGCTCCCCGCGCCCGTGGCGCCGCTGCCGGTCCAGTTCGTCCACGAGGAGGACGTCGGCGAGGCGCTGCGCCTCTGCGTCCTCGGCGCCGGGCCGCCCGGCGCCTACAACCTCGCCGGCGACGGCGTCCTGACGGCGATCGACGTCGCGCGCGAGCTCGGGCTGCTGCCCGTCAGCGTGCCCAGCGCGCCCGTGCAGGCAGCGGCCGGGCTGCTCGCCAGGCTGCCGTTCGCACCGCCGCAGGTCGGCTGGACTGAGGCGATCTCCAGGCCGGTGATCATGGACGCCGCCAAGGCCAGGCGCGAGCTCGGCTGGAGCCCGCGCTACACGGGTCTCGAAGCGCTGCGCGACACGCTGCGCGCGCAGCGCGCCCACTAGACCGTATGGAGCGTCTGTCCGGCCCGCGGTGTAGATAGGGCCGGTCCCCCGCGACGGTCGTGGGGTGATGTTCTGTCGCGCGGGCTGGACCCCGCGTGACGGGTCCACAATCGCAGAGAAGGAGCCGGCCATGGCGAAGGCTAGAAGCCTCGTCGGTGTGGACGTGCACGCCAACAAGGTCGTGGCGGCGGTGCTCGATGCCGAGACCGGTGAGCTGCAGTGTTTCGGGATCAGCGGGGATGTCGGTGAGGCGGCCGGCCTGTGCGCGGGACTGCCGCGCCCGGTGCGCGCGGCCTATGAGGCCGGGCCGACCGGCTACGGTCTGGCGCGCGAGCTGCAGCGCCGCGGCGTGCAGTGCGTGGTCGCCGCGCCGAGCAAGATCCCCAGGGCGCCGGGCGATCGCGTCAAGACCGATCGCCGTGACGCCGAACTGCTGGTGCGGCTGCTGTTGGCGTGCAAGCTGCACGCAGTCCGGGTACCGGACGCTGGCGAGGAAGCGCTGCGCGACCTCGTCCGGGCGCGTGAGGCCGTCCGCGTAGACCTGATGCGCTGCCGGCATCGTGTGTCCAAACTGCTGCTGCGCCACGGCATTCGCTTTGACGACGGGCGGGCATGCAACGAGCGTCACCGCGCGTGGCTGGCGCAGGTGCAGCTTGGGCTACCGGCAGCGCAGACGACACTGATCGATGCCTGCGGCGCGGTCGACGCGCTCGTGCATCGCCGCGACCAGCTGGAGCGCCAGATCGTCGCGATGCTGCCCGCCTCGCCATGGGTGAGCCAGGTCGCCAGGTTGCGCTGCCTGCGCGGGATGGGGAACCCGCGACTGAGCTATGAGCAACCCGCCCGAGCACCGGGCCGGCGCCCGATCCTAGACAGCGGCACCCCACGACGAACCACGGTCCTGCGGCCACCCGGATCCGCGCATATCAGCCTGACCGCGCGTCGCGCACAGCAACCGCCGGACCGCCACCAACCCAGCCGACCACACCAACACCAACGAGAGCGCCAACGCGCCACAACAGGCTGCTCAGCTTGACGAACGACGCTCCATATCAGCTCACCGAGTCGCGAAGGCCAGCACGCAGCGCACGATCACGCGTGCGGTG
The DNA here is from genome assembly GCA_902806175.1 of uncultured Solirubrobacteraceae bacterium. Lineage (GTDB taxonomy): Bacteria > Actinomycetota > Thermoleophilia > Solirubrobacterales > Solirubrobacteraceae > CADCVQ01. The sequence continues at coordinate 42,598 of CADCVQ010000155.1, read as the reverse complement.
GCCGCGAGGCCGGCGATCGCGACGCGCTCGTCGACCGCGTGCGCGAGCTCGATCCCGCTCGGGCCGAACAGCACGCAGGGGATGCCGCGCGCGCAGAACAGGCGCATGTCGCAGCCGTAGCCGACGCCGACCAGCGGTGGCGGCGCGCCCAGCTCGGCCGCGGCGGCGTCCTGCACGAGCGTCACCCACGGGTCGTCGAGCGCCGTCTCGCCGGGCGCGAACTGGCCGCCGCTCCAGACGATCTGCACCGGCGGGCCATGGTCGTCGGCGGCGGCTGCGACGGCGCGCTCGAGGCCCGCGCGCGCGTCCTCGAGCGTCTGGCCGACGGGCACGCCGAGGCGCCCCTCGAAGGTCAGCTCCTCGGGCACCTGACTTGACCAGCGGCCGGCCTGCAACTGCCCGACGAGCAGCGGGTAGGGGAGCGGGTGGTCGGCCAGCAGCGGATGGCGCGGGCGCGCGTTGATCGAGCGCTCGTGCTCGTGCAGCGCGGCATGGATCGGCATGTAGCGGTCGATCGCCGAGACGCCCTCGAGGCGCAGCGCGGCGTGCGCCGTCTTGCCGCGCACGGTGCCGGTGAAGGTCAGCGCGCCGCCGTGGGCGCAGACGATCCGCAGCTCGGTCGGCTCGGGGATGAGCGCGGCGGCGAAGTCGTCGTCGCGCTGCAGCGCGGCGAAGGTGCCCAGGCCGCCGTCCTCCTCGGCGGGGACCGCCTGCAGGACGACGTCGCCGGGCAGGCGGACGCCGGCGGCCCGCAGCGCGCCCATCGCGTGCAGCGCGGCGATCAGTCCGCCTTTCATGTCCAGCGAGCCGCGGCCGTGCACGCAGCCGCCGGCGACGGCGCCCGACCAGGGGTCGCGCTGCCACGGCTCGGTGCCCGCCGCTACCACGTCGATGTGCCCGTTGAGCGCGAGTCGCGGCGCGCCCGGATCGCGGCCCGGCAGCGTGACGAGCGCGCCGACGAGCTCGTCGCGCGGGGCCTCCTCGCCGGGATAGCCCGGCGCGCGGCGCAGCGCGTCGAGGTCGAACTCGACGAGCTCTGCCTGCAGCCCCAGCTCGGCGGCGATCGCGACGACCTCGGCCGCGACGGCACGCTCGCTGCCGGTGATGCTCGGCACCCGCACGGCGCGGCCGACGTCGCGCGCGATCGCGTCCGCGGCGATGTACTGCAGTGCGCCGGCCATGACGTCAGGCGCCGGCCAGCGCGGCCATCGCCGCGTTGCGGCCGGGGATCGCGCTGACGCCGCCGCCGCGGCGCGCGCCCGCGCCGCAGAGCAGGATCGCGGGATCGTCCGTCTCGACGCCCCAGCGGCCGACCTCGTCGGGATCCTCGGCAAACGGCCAGGCGAGATCGCGGTGGAAGATGTTGCCGCCCGGCAGCCGCAGCTCGCGCTCGAGGTCCAGCGGGGTCCGCGCCTCGATGCAGGGCGCGCCGTCGGCGCCGCGCAGGATGCAGTCCTCGATCGGCTCGGCGAGCACGGAGTCCAGCGAGCGCAGCGTGGCCTGCAGCGCGGCGGCGCGCGCCCGCTCGGGCTCGGCGGCGAACAGCTGCGTGGGCATGTGCAGCGCAAACAGCGTCATCGTCTGCGCGCTGCTCGCTGCCAGCTGCGGCCCGAGGATGCTGCGGTCGCTGAGCGTGTGGCAGTAGGCGTCGCACGGCGCCAAGGCCGGGATGCGCCCGACGGCGGCCTCGTCGTAGGCGGCCTGTAGCTGTGCGGCGGTCTCGTTGACGTGAAACGTCCCGCTGAAGGCCTGTTCGGGCGCGACGAGCGCGTCACGCAGGCGCGGCAGGCGCGCGAGCAGGAGGTTGACCTTCAGCTGCGCGCCCTGCGGAGCCGCCTGTGTGGGGCGGCGTCCGCGCAGCCGGTCCAGCTCGGCGGGCGCCACGTTGGCGAGGATGCGCCGCCGGGCCCCGACCGAGCGCTGCGCGCCGCCGTCGCCGTGCTGGAAGCGCACTTCGCCGTCGCCGATCGCGGTCACCTCGCTACCTGTGCGCAGCTCAGCGCCGGCGGCGAGCGCGGCGTCGCGCAGCGCGTCGGAGATTGCGCCCATGCCGCCGACCGGGACGTCCCAGGCACCCGTTCCGCCGCCGATGACGTGCAGCAGAAAGCAGCGGTTCTGGCGCAGGTGGTCGTCGCCGGCGGCGGCGAACGTGCCGATCAGCCCGTCGGTGAGCAGGACTCCGCGCACGAGGTCGTCCGCGAAGATCCGCTGCAGCCCGACCCCGAGCGGGAGCTCGACGATCGTCTCCCACAGCTCGTCGTCGGCGGCGATCCGGCGCAGCTCGGCGCGCGAGCGCAGCGGCTCTGTGAGCGTCGGGAAGACGCGGCGCGCAAAGCCTGCCAGCGCTTGATGAAACGCAAACCACGCGCGCCGCTCGCCGTCGCCCGCGCCGCTGCGGCCAAACGCGGCGCCGGTGGCGTGCTCGTCGGCGCAGATGAGCAGCCCGCTCATGGCGCCTGCGCGCGGGTCCGGCGTGTACGAGACCACGCTGCGGCGCACGAGCCGGACACGCAGGCCGAGCTCGTCGATGATCTGGCGCGGCAGCAGGCTGACGAGGTACGCGTAGCGCGACAGGCGCGCGTCGAAGCCGTCGAACGCGCGCTCGGAGACCGCCGCGCCGCCGAGGTGGTCGCGCCGCTCGAGCACGAGGCACGACCAGCCCGCGCGCCCGAGGTAGGCGGCAGCAGCGAGCCCGTTGTGGCCACCGCCGACGATGACGGCGTCGTAGGAGGCTGCGCGCGGCGCGATCACCGCAGCCAGTGTGGCGATTGGTCGCGGCGGGCGTTGCGGGCAGCTCTGCGTATCGAACGTCCGTCGACGGTGACCGGGCGCGGCGGGCGCGGCGGGTAGGCAGACGGTATGCGCACTCATGCCTACGACAGATACAGCTACGCACCGAGTCACGGATCGAGGATCGCCGTCGCGATCTACCTGGTCCTCGGCCTGCTCGTCGCGATCGCGAACAACTACTTCGACCATCTGACGACCTTCGGCCGGCTGCTCTCGGCGCTGCTGGCCGTGGTGCTGTGGCCGCTGCTCCTGCTCGGCCTCGACATCAGGATCGGTTAGACCGGGACGCTGGCGCGGCTGCTGCCATGCCGGCCGCGCCGGCTCCCGCGGGCGCGCCCGGCTGCGGCGCAGATCACGCGTCGAGTGGCAGCGGCCGGCGGGCGACGGGGGAGGAGTGGACGATCGAGGTCGTCGTCTGGCCGAACAGGACAAAGCGGTCGAGGATCTCCTCGAGGTCCTCGATCGCGCGCAGGTGCAGCTCGAGCAGGAAGCAGTCGTCGCCGGTGATGCGATGGCAGGCGACGACCTCGGGCGTCTCGCGCGCCACCTGCGGGATCTTGCGCAGCTGCTGGGCGGCCGGGCGGATCCGCACCACCGCGGCGATCGGGTAGCCAAGTGCCTTCGGGTCGACGTGGGCGTGGTAGCCGGTGATCGCACCCGTGAGCTCCAGCCGGGTCACGCGCTCGCTGACGGCGGGTGCCGACAGGCCGACGCGGCGGCCCAGCTCGGCGTTGCTGATGCGTGCCTCGGCCTGAAGCTCCGCGAGGATCAGACGGTCGACCGCGTCAAGTTGCGGCGGTTCGAAGGTGCGCGAGCGCTTTGACCGTCGTTCTGTAGCCATGTCGGCTGATCCTCCGTTGATCGGCACTGTGCGGATCGGACGTCCACGGCCAGCATTGCAGGCATGTTCTGGGCGCGGATCCCGCCGCACGCGTACTTCGTCGTCAGCGCGGTGTTCCACTACCTCGGCCCGGCGTTCGCGGTGCTGCTGTTCGCGCGCGTCGACGCGCTCGGCGTGGCCTGGCTGCGGATCGCCAGCGCGGCCGTGATCTTCGCGCTGTGGCGACGGCCGTGGCGGCTGCTTGTGCGGTCCGACCGCGAGGGCCGGCGGCTGCTGCTCGCGTGGGGCGCCGTGCTCGCGGCGATGAACGGCTGCTTCTACCTGGCGATCGACCGGCTGCCGCTCGCGACGGTGGCGGCGATCGAGTTCCTCCCGGTGATCGCGCTGGCGGCGTTCGGCGTGCGCAGCGCCCGCAACGGCGTCGCGCTCGTGCTGGCGATGGGCGGCGTGTTCCTCCTGACCGGCCCGCGTGCCGAGGGGGCGCCGATCGCGGTCGCACTGGCGTTCGCCAACGCGGTGCTGTTCGCGCTGTACATCGTGCTCGGCCATCGCGTGTCGCGCCTGAGCGGGATGGGCGGCATCGACGGCCTGGCCGGTTCGATGCTCGTCGCTGCGCTGGTCGCGACCCCGCTGGCCGCCTGGGCGGCGGCGCCGGCGTTCCTGGACCCGGTCGCACTGGCGGCGGGCGCCGGCGTCGGCATCGCGTCCTCGGTGATCCCCTACGTCTGCGACCAACTCGCGATGAAGCGGCTCGCGCGCGCCAGCTATGCGCTGCTCGTAGCGCTGCTGCCGGCGACCGCGACCGTCGTGGGGGTCGCGGTGCTCGCGCAACTGCCCACGCCGGTGGAGGTCGTGGGGGTGGGGCTGGTGGTGGCGGGGGTGGCGCTGCACCGCGGGGAGGGGTGACGTGACGCCCCGCGGGACGGCCCGGGGCGGATTTGCTGCCTATGGCGCTGCGTTGGCGCCATCACGGTGGCGTGCTCGCGGTCGTGGCGGATTTGCTGCCCATGGCGCTGCATTGGCGCCATCACCGGCCACGGTGCTCGCGTCGTGGCGCGTTTGCCGCCCATGGCGCTGCACAGGCGCCATCACCGCCTGCATGCGCGTCGTGGCGGGCAAGACCTCCCAAAGCGGCCGCCACTTCGGCAACCACACGCCTCGTCGATGCCGTTCATGAAGGCGCTGCATGGCCACCGCCCGCCGCCCGGCGGCGGCGGCGCGAGCCCGCTGCGCGGCGCCGTCGTGGTGAAGGCTTGTCACCACGGATCCCAGTCATCGCCAGCGCTCCCAGCTCATCGCGCAGCATGGGCTGTCCCGGAGCGGCATCCGCGCCAGAAACCGCGCGCCGCCCACCCCGCGTCAGCCCCCAGCGCCCGCCTGCGCCAGCACGCGCAGCGCTGCCACCCGCACCGCCTCGTCGAGCATCTGCCCGTCCAGCGCCACGGCGCCCGCGCCGCCCGCGCGCTCGGCCTCCTCCAGCGCGCCGATCACAGCCCGCGCGTGCGAGACCTCGTCGTCGGAGGGCGTGAACAGGTCGTTCAGCGCCGCCACCTGCGCCGGATGGATTGCCCACTTGCCGTCAAAGCCCATGGCGCGGGCGCGCTGCGCGGCGGCCATGAACTCGGCGTCGACGGCGATCCCGAGGAACGGCCCGTCGATCGCGAGCACGCCGTGCGTTCGCGCGGAGACGAGCACCAGATCCTGGATCGAGCGCCACGAATCGAGCTCTGCGCCTGCTCCGGCCGCGCGTCCCAGCGACGCCGACAGGTCGGCGTAGCCGAGGATCAGCGCGTCCAGGCGCGCGGACGCCGCCGCGATCTCGTCCAGGCGCGCCACGCCGGCCGCGGTCTCGATCAGCGCCTGCACGCGTATCGGCGCACGCGACGCGACCCCAGCCGACGCCTCGACGCCGTCGAGCAGCCGCTCGACGAACGCCATGTCGCCGCCACCCTCGACCTTCGGCACGATGATCGACGCCGGCCCCCGCGCGAGCGACGCCACCGCGATCACGTCGAGGTGACACCACGGCGTGCGCGCCGCGTTGACGCGCACAGCGGTCCGCACGCCGTCGTACTGCGGCTCCTGCAGCGCCGCCACGACGGTCTCGCGGGCCTCGTCCTTCGCGGACACGGCGACGGCGTCCTCGAGGTCGATGATGACCTCGTCGGCGCCGCGCTGAGGCGCCTTGGCGAGCATCGACGCCGACGAGCCGGGCACCGACAGGCACGAGCGGCGGGCGCTGGGGGCGGGGGGGGTCGACATCGTGCGCGCCAGCGTATGCCCAAACCGCGCCCGGCGGTGTGCTCACGACGCGCGCAGCGACGCGATCGCCGGCAGCCGCGACGCGACGCCGAACCAGCTCGCCCCCGCGTCGCCCGAGCCGAAGATCTCTCCCGACGTCGCCCCGAAGTACAGCTCGAGACCGGGGCCCGCGCCGGTCGTGGTGAACGACTGGCGCAGCACCGACAGCCACGCGTTCGACGGCGGCAGCCCGCGGTCGCGCGGGATCCAGGTCGCCCCGGCGTCGCGTGTCTCCCACACCACGACGCTGCCGTCGGTCACGCGGTCCTCGGTCGTGACGGGGATCACGAACGCACTGTCGGGATCGGCGGGATCGAGCACGACCGGAAAGCCGAAGTCGTATGGCAGCCCGGCGGCGATGTCGATCCACGAGCGCCCCGCGTCGTCGGAGCGGTAGACGCCGCCGTGAAACTGCAAGAACAGCCGCTCGGGCCGCTGCGGGGCGCGCTCGAGGTGATGCACGCAGAGGTCGATCGCGCCTGCGCGCGTCTCCTCGGGCAGGTAGTCGGCGACGATGCCCGCGTTACCGTGGCTCCACGTCGCGCCGCCATCGTCGGTCAGCCACACGCCGGCCGCGGAGATCGCCAGCGCGAGGCGCTGCGGGTCGCCCGGCCACGGGACGATCGAGTGCACCGACAGGCCGCCGGAGTCGCGTCGCCAGCGCGGCCGCGTCGGGTGCTCCCACAGCGCCTGGTTGAGCTCCCAGGTCTCGCCGTTGTCCCAGCTCGCAAACAGCACCCCGGGATCGCCGCCCGCGTACATGAGGCCGCCGGCCTCGCCCGCCGCGATCACCCAGACGCGCTTGAGCGCGTCGTCGCCGCCCTTGGGCAGCGCCACGCCGCGTGCCGGCTGCCAGTCGCCACCGGGGTCGCCGTCGGTGAACCAGATCCGTGGCCCCCAGAACGGCGAGCTCACGGCCGCGAAGAGGCGCCCGCTGCGCGCGTCGCGCATGGCGTAGTCGACGGGCTCGCCGACAAAGGCTCGCGTCCTGATCTGAAACTGGGCTCCCGGCTCGCCCTCGAGCACGAAGAGGCCCTTGCGGGTCCCGACCAGCAGCTCGGTCATCTACTGGGCGCGATCGGAAGTTGTGCGAGGTTTTGCGGGATGCCCGGCCGTGATCTGACGGTCGACGGTGTCCCGCCTTCGTGCTGGTGGACTCGACCCCGCCCGCCCGGGCGCCGGCGGCCGTCAGGCGCGGATCGGGCGCCCGGAAAACCCGCAGAACTTGCGGACGCGTCCACTAGCAGTAGTGGCCCGTCTCGTAGCGGGACCGACCACAGCGGTCACTGAGCAGGATCATCCGCCGGAGATCGCGGGCAGGATCTCGATCTTGTCCTGCTCCTGCACCGCGGACTCCGGCTCGGCAGGCTCGCCGTTGACGAAGACGTTGATGTGCCGGCGCAGCACGCCGCGCTCATCGAGGATCCAGCCCTCCAGCGACGCGTGCTCCCCCTCGAGCGCCTGCAGCAGCTCGGTCACGGTGTCGCCCTCGACGGTCAGCTGCGACGAGCCTGCGAGCTTCTCGAGCTGCCCGCGTAGTCGAACGATCGCCATGGGCCAATCCTATGGGCACGGGCCGGTCGGCGGATCGAGCGCACTCAAGGCGGCGGTCGCGGGCAGTGCCGAACCGGCCGCCGCTGCTTCGCCTTCACTCCACGTCCTCGTACGCGGCGGTCCCGTCGATGGTGACGGTCAAGCTCCTCGCCCGCCGCGGCGGCGGGTCGTTCACGGCCGCCGGCGCCCGCCGCGCTTCGCCGCCGCAGGCGCGCGTACCGTGCGCCTGCGGCTCACGTACGCCGGGCGGCGCATGCTCGAGCGCCAGGGGCGGGTGTCGCTACGCGTTCGTGGGACGGTGGCGCCGGAGCTCGCCGCTCGGGCCTCGGCGAGCGTGTCCGTTCGCGTGTGACGACGGGCAGTCGCCAGCGCGGCGGCATCCGCCCGCCCGTCGCCAGCCACGACCCGGCGAGGATCAGCAGCAGCCCCGCCGCAGCGCCCGCGCCCGGGCGCTCGCCGAGGATCGCAACGCCGAGCGCGACGGCGACGACGGGCGCGATGTACGTGATGACGAGCGCGCGGCCGGGTCCCGCCTCGGCGACGAGTGCACCGTAGAAGGCGAACGCGGCCGCGGTGCAGAAGATCCCGAGCACGAGGAGCGACGCGATTGCCTCGCCCGACGGCGTGCCCGCCGGCGGCGCGATCAGCGCCGCGGGCGTCAAGATGACGGCGGCGACGGCGAGCGCGCCGCCCATCGAGGCACGCGGATCGAGGTCGGCGAGCTGGCGCTTGAGGATCATCGGGCCGACGGCGTAGCAGAAGGCCGACAGCAGGACGGCGCCGGCGCCCAGCAGCTCCGCGCCCGAGCCCGTCGCGTCGAGGCCGACGAGCGCGACGACGCCCGCGAGGCCGAGCAGCAGCCCGCCGAGCCGCGCGCCGTGGACGCGTTCGTCGTCGTCGAAGCGCAGCGCGAGCAGCGCGACGAACAGCGGTGCGGCGGCGACGATGATCGCGGCCAGCGACGACGAGACGTGCTGCTCCCCCGCCGCGATCAGCGGAAACGGGATGACGATCTCGATCACGGCGAAGATCGACAGCCAGCGCCAGCGGCCGCGCAGCGGCCCCAGCATGCCGGCCGACCAGGCCAGCGCGAGCAGCACCGCGCCGCCGAGCACGACTCGCACCCACGCGAGGAAGGCAGGCGGGACGCCGTCGTCGACGGCGACCTTGATGAAGAGGTAGGGGATCCCCCAGAGCGTCGAGACCGCGGCGAACGCGATCCAGGCGCGCGCGCTCATCGCGGGCTGTTGATCATGTGCGTCGCCGTCGACTCCATGTAGCCCCACAGCTGCTCGCGGTGGGGCTCCTCGAGCTCCGCCTCGTCGATGGCGAGGCGCATCGCGCGCAGCCACGCGTCGCGCGCGGCGGGGCCGATCCGGAAGGGCGCGTGGCGCATCCGCAGCCGCGGGTGGCCGCGCGCGTCGGAGTACGTCGTCGGCCCGCCCCAGTACTGCATGAGAAACAGCCCCAGCCGCTGCTCGGCGCCGTCGAGATCGTCGAGCGGATAGACGCTGCGCAGCACCTCGTCGTCGCGAACCTGGTCGAAGAAGCGCGCCACGATCCGGCGAAACGTCGGCTCGCCGCCGACGGCGGCGTAGAGGGTCCGCTGGGGCGCGATCACGCGGTGCTCCAGGACGCGAGAACGCCGTTCTTGTCGGCCGCGCGCAGCTCGTTGAGGCCGCCGAGCGGCTCGCCGTCGACGACGATCTGCGGGAAGCTCTCCAGGCCCGTGACCGCGGCCAGCTCGGACTGCAGCTCGGGGTGCTCGCTGAGGTTGACCTCCTCGAAGGCGACCTCGCGCTTGCTCAGCAGCGACTTGGCGTGCTCGCAGTACGTGCAGGCATCCGTCGAGAAGAGGATGACGCGGGAGGACATCGGATCAGTATGGCCGCTGCGTTGCGTGACCTCGCGCACACCGCGCCCGCGGCCACGCGATTAGGCTCGCGGGCGATGTACGACGCGATCGTGATCGGAGCGCGCTGCGCCGGTGCGGCGACCGCGATGCTGCTCGCGCGCGGCGGCTTCGAGGTGCTGCTCGTCGATCGCGCGGCCCTGCCGAGCGACATCCCGCACGGGCACTTCGTGCACCGCCACGGGCCCGAGCGCTTGGCGAGGTGGGGCCTGCTCGAGCGCGTGCTGGCGACGAACTGCCCGGCGGTCACCTCGATGACGACCGACTTCGGCGACCACGCGCTGGCGGGCCACGATCTCACCGTCGACGGCGTGCCGCTCGGGATCGCTCCGCGCCGCGACCGCCTCGACGCGGTGCTCGCCGAGGCGGCGGTGCAGGCCGGCGTCGAGCTGCGCGACCGCTTCGCCGTGCTTAACCCCGTGCGCGACGGCGAGCGCGTCACCGGCATCACGGGCCGTGACGCGCGCAGCGGCGCCCATGTGACGGAGCACGCGAGCATCGTGATCGGCGCGGACGGACGCAACTCGGCGCTGGCGAGCGCGGTCGGCGCGCAGGTCTACGAGTCCGCGCCGACCGCCACCTGCTGGTACTTCTCGTACTGGAGCGGCTTGGACTGCCGCGGGCTCGAGCTCCACGTCCGCTCCGGCCGCGTGGTCTTCGCCTTTCCCACGAACGACGGCCTCGTCGGGCTGTTCGTCGGCTTTGCGATCGGCGAGCTCGGCCACGTGCGGGCCGACCCCGAGGCGGCGATCCTCGACAGCGTCGATGCGATCGCCGGACTCGGCGAGCGGGTCCGCGGCGGGCGGCGCGAGGAGCGCTGCTACGGCGCGACGCAGCTGCCGAACTTCCTGCGCACGCCGCACGGGCCCGGCTGGGCGCTCGTCGGCGACGCCGGCTGCCACAAGGACCCGTTCATGGCGTTGGGGATCTGCGACGCGCTGCGCGACGCCGAGCTGCTGTCCACGGGCGTCGGGGAGGGGCTGGCGGGTACCCGGCCGATGCCGGAGGCGCTCGCCGAGTACGCCCGCCGGCGCGACGAGGCAACGCTGCCCGACTACCGCCAGAACCTCGCGATGGCGCACTTCGAGCCGCTGCCCGAGCAGCACCTGCGGCTGCGCGCGGCGCTGCGCGGCGACCGGCAGGCGACCGACCACTTCTTCCTCGCCACGCAGGGCATGGTCGCGCCGCAGACGTTCTTCAACGACGAGCACCTCGGGCGCATCATGCGCGGCGCGGCCGGCGTCTCGGGCTGAAGACCCCAGGCGCATAGCGCGCACCGCCCGCGACAGGCACCATGGCGCCATGGAGCCCGCCGACCTCTACGGCCTGCCGCTGGACCGGTTCATCCCCGAGCGCACGGCGCTGGCCCGCGCGCTGCGCGCAGACAAGCGCCGCGACGAGGCGACGGCGGTCGCCGCGCTGCGCAAGCCGTCCGTCGCGGCGTGGGCCGTCAACCAGCTCGTGCGCTCCCAGGGGGCCGGCGTCGCCGAGCTGTACGCCGCCGGCGACGCCCTGCGCGGGGCGCAGGAGAACTTGCTCGCCGGCAGCGGCGACGGGCGCGCGCTGCGCGCCGCCGACGAGCGCGAGCGGGCCGCCGTCGACGCGCTCGTCGAGGCCGCCCGCGGCCTCCTGGACTCTGATGGCCACGAGCTGAGCGCGACGGTCGTCGAGCGCGTGTCAGACACGCTGCATGCAGCGGCGCTCGACGAGCGCGCGCGCGAGCAGGTTCGCGTCGGGCGCCTCGAGCGCGAGCTGCGCCACGTGGGGCTCGGCCTCGGCGAGTCGGCGTTCGCGGCGCCGCCGGTGCCGGCGGTTGCGGCTGCGGCTGCGAAGGCGAAGACCAAGCCGAAGCCGGCGAAGCCGGTCGCCAAGCAGGCGGAGACGAATGCGCAGCAGGCCGCGCGTGAGCGCGAGGCGCGCGAGCAGGCGCAGACTGACAAGCAGGGCGCGCGCGAGCGCGAGGCCGCGCGCAAGGCGGCGCGCTCCGCCGAGACGGCCGCCCGCCGCCGGGTCGAGCGCAGCCAGCACGCGCTGCGCGCCGCGAAGGAGCGCCGCGAGCGGGCTGCGCGGGCGCTCGACGAGGCCGACGAGGCGCTCGCCGCGGCGCAGGCCGAGGCGCAGAAGGCCGCCGCGGAACTCAAACGCGCACGGGCCGACCTCGAGCGGCTGTGACGGGCACGGCGCAATGAGGTACAACGAGGGTCATGCACTGGTCACGGGCGCGGACGAGCGTCGACACGATCATCCGCTTCGGCGAGCTCGCCGACCGCGGTAAGGATCCTTCCGACGCCGCGAAAGCCTGGAGCGACGCGGGCTTCGACGACGAGGAGACGGCGAAGTGGCTCGAGGCGCGCTGCTTCGACCCGCAGGCCGCCAGCGAGCTGGCGGATCTCGCGGTGACGCCCGCGCAGGCAAGCAAGCGCACGCGCGACGGGCGCGGCGACTACATCGACACGATCGCCTTCAAGGTCGCCAGCGGCGATCTCACCGCGCGTCAGGGCGCGGCGCGCGCGGACTCGAGCCGATGACCGGCGACGAGGATCGTCACCCCGAACACTGGCCGCGGCCCAACGACCGCCCCTGCGACACGGACTGCGGCGCGCGCCGGTGGAAGGCTGACGTGCGGCGGTCGGCCGCGGAGCGCGCGCATGTGCGACGGCGCGTCTGATCAGGTCGCGCTGCGGGTAGTGACCCATCCCCATGACCGACGATGAGCAGCATTTCGGCGAGGGCGAGCCCTTCTCGCTCGGACTCGAGGAGGAGCTGTTCGTCGTCGATCCCGACGACGGGCGGCTGATCAACGCCGGCGGCGACGTGCTCGAGCGACTCGGCGAGCCCGCGCGCGGCGAGGTCAAGAACGAGCTTCATCGCAGCCAGATCGAGCTCATCACCGGCGTCTGCGCCTCTGTCGAAGACGCCGTCGCCGAGTTGTGCGAGCTGCGCGCGGCGGTTCTCGCCACCGGCGTCGGGCTGATCGCCTCAGGCACCCACCCGACCGCCCGCGAGGGCGATTCGATCATCACCCCCAAGCCGCGCTACGAGCGCATCAACGACCTGCTCGGCGATGCGGGCGCGACGCCGGTGTGCGCGCTGCACATCCACGTCGGGATGCCCGACGCGGAGACCGCGATCCGCGTCTTCAACGGGCTGCGCCGGTACCTGCCGCTGCTGGAGGCGCTCGGCGCCAACTCGCCCTACCGCCATAGTCGCGACACCGGACTGGCGTCGGCGCGCGAGCTGACGCTGCGCTCGTGGCCGCGCTCCGGTGTTCCCCGCGAGATGGCCGACTTCGACGACTTCATCCGCTCGACCGAGCTGCTGACGCGCGTCGCCGACGTTCCCGACTACACCTTTCACTGGTGGAAGATGCGACCGCATCCGCGTCTCGGGACGGTCGAGATCCGCGCGCTGGACACGCAGGCGTCGGCGCAGCACACCGCCGCCGTCGCCGCCGCCGTCCACGCTCTGGCGCGCCACGAGGCGCAAGCCGATCCGGTCCCTGGGCCGGTCCTCGAGATCCTCGACGAAGCCTCCTTCCGCGCCGGCCGCGACGGAGTCGGAGCGACGTTGCCAGACGACGAGGGCCGGCTGCGTCCGGTCGCCGAGCTGCTCGAGGAGCTCGTCGAGCGGATCCGGCCCGCTGCGCGCGAGCTGCGCTGCGAGCGCCATCTCGACGGCCTGACCGCGTTGCTCGAGGCCGGTGGCGGGGCCGGCGTGCAGCGTGCCGCCTACGGCGAGGGTGACTTCGAGGCGCTGCTGCGCACGCTCGTCGCCGACGGCTGCAGGGCGCCCGCGGGCGAGCGCTCGGCCGGCTGACAGCCGGCGCTGCTCTCAGGCTCAGCCGGCGGCGCTCGACATGCCCGCGCGCAGGCGGCGCAGCGCGGGCGACGACGGACCGGCAGGCCAGAGCACGAGCAGCGGCAGCGAGACGTCGTCGGCCAGCGGCACCTTGACGGCCCCGTCGGCCGCCGGCGAGCCGACCGCCATCAGCGCGACGGCGCCGAGCTCGCTGACCTCGTAGGGATACGGCGCGCCGGTCACGTGCGCCTCGACGAGCTCGACCTGCGCGCCGGCCGCGGCCAGCCATGTCAGCAACAGGTCGGTGAACGGCGTGCCGGCAGGGCTCCACGTCAACAGGCGCTCGCCGTCGAGATCGGCCAGGCGCGCCGCGCTCGCCCCGGCCAGCCGGTGTCCGGCCGGCACGAGCAGCTCGACGGGCGTCGGGCGCAGCGCGGTGCTGTCGATGTCCGGCGCGCTCGGCGCCGTGCGGGCGAGGACGAAGTCGACGCTGCCGCTGCGCAGCATCGGCGCGACCGCGGCGGGACGAACCTCGTGAAAGGACACCGACAGCTCCGGTGCTCCCGCGCGCAGCACGTCGACCGCCTGCTTGCGGATCGCGACGCCGACCGCCGGGCTCACTCCGATCCGCACGGTCCCGGTGACGGCCTGGCCGATCCGCTGAACAGACTCAAAGGCGCTGTCGGCGGCGGCCAGCGCCTCGCGCCCGGACTCCAGCAGCGCCGCGCCGGCCTGTGTCAGTCGCACGTCGCGCGTCGTGCGCTGCAGCAACTCTGCCCCGAGCTCGCGCTCGAGCTGCGCGACGGACTTCGACACCGCCTGCTGCGCGAGGTGCAGCCGCTCGGCCGCGCGCGTGAAGTTCAGCTCCTCGGCGACGGCGACGAACGCCCGCAGCTGACGCAGATCAGGCACGCCCGCCGTCCACGCCAAGCGGTTGTGGGGTGACCTCCGATGGGTGTTTCACAAGGGCTTTCACGCAGCGCATGCTGTCAGGCACGTAGTCCAGGCACACCGAGAGGACCTCACGATGAACACGCGAACGCTCGGCAGCACCGGCCCCACCGTCTCCGCCATCGGCCTCGGCGCGATGGGGATGTCCGACTTCTACGGCCCCGCGGACGAGGGCGAGAGCATCGCCACGATCCACGCCGCGATCGACGCCGGCATGACGCTGATCGACACCGGCGACTTCTACGGATCGGGCGCCAACGAGCTGCTGATCGCCAAGGCGCTGAAGGACCGCGACCGCGACGCCGTCACGATCAGCGTGAAGTTCGGCGCGCTGCGCGACCCGTCCGGCGGGCTGGGGCGGATTCGACGGCCGGCCCGCCGCCGTCAAGAACTTCCTCGCCAACTCGCTGACGCGATTGAACACCGACCACATCGACGTCTACCGCCCCGCGCGGCTGGACCCAAGTGTCCCGATCGAGGAGACGATCGGCGCCATCGCCGAGATGGTGCAGGCCGGCTACGTGCGCCACATCGGCCTGTCCGAGGTCGGGGCGCAGTCGATCCGCCGCGCGGCTGCCGTGCATCAGATCAGCGACCTGCAGATCGAGTACTCGCTGCTCTCGCGCGGGCCCGAGCGGGAGATCATCCCGGTCCTGCGCGAGCTCGGCATCGCGCTCACGGCCTACGGCGTCCTGTCGCGCGGCCTGCTCAGCGGCCACTGTGCGCGCAGCGCTCGCTCGATCCGCATGACTTCCGCGGCATCTCGCCACGCTTTCAGGGCGACACCTCGAGCGCAACCTCGCGCTCGTCGAGCGCCTGCGCGCCGTCGCGCAGGAGCAGGACGCGAGCGTGGCGCAGGTCGCGATCGCCTGGGCGCTGTCGCGTGGCGAGGACATCGTGGCGCTCGTCGGCGCGCGCCGGCGCGACCGGCTGCACGAGGCGCTCGGCGCCCTCGACGTGCAGCTCAGCGGCGAGCACGTGGCGCGCATCGAGGACGCGCTGCCGGCCGGCGCGGCCGAGGGCGCACGCTATGCGCAGCCGCAGATGGCGCAGCTCGACAGCGAGCGCCAGGCGGCCTGACGCGCATCGCGCGCCTGCGCCTCAGCAGTCCCAGATCATGCGAACGGCGGATCTCTGCGTCCGGTCGAAGTCGACGGTGACCTGCAGGTCGTCGGCGGCCGGCCGGCCGCAGTGCTTCCACGTCTCGATCAACTCGATCAGCAGCCGCTCGGCGTCGCCGTCGCCGAAGGCCTCGATCCGGGTGAACGCCTTCGGGCCGCCGGCGAGCAGCGCGAGGCCGTCCCCGTCTGCGCTGATGACGCCGATCGCCGGCCAGCCGCCGACCAGGCGGTCGCGTGGCGCTTGGATCGTCAGGTACAGCATCAGATCCGGAAGTGGGGCTCGCAGACCCAGCGCGCGGCGGCGCGGCTCGGAGAGGGCCAGTGCCAGCAGCTGGCGGCGGCGCGTGCGCGACAGCCCGCGCAGCGCCGCGCCGCTGAGCTGCGCGAGCGACCGGAAGTCGCCGTCGACGCGCTCGTGCGCGGCGACGCTGGGCGGCGGCGACGGCACGGGCGCTCCGGGCGCGTCGCGCAGCGCCATGAACCCGCCGCCGAGCACCGCCGTCGAGCGCAGCACGTCCGCGTCCTTGCGCAGGGTGACGATCACCTGCGCCTGGTCCCCGCGATGCAGCACGAGCGGTAGCTCGAGCAGCCCGCCGTCCGCGAGCTGGTCATGCCAGGCGAACTGCACCGTCGGCGAGCTCGCGGTCACGACGATGCGGTCATACGGCGCGCCACGCGCCCAGCCGTCGCGGCCATCGCCGACGACGACGCTGGCCGCCGACTTCACCGTCGCGAGGGCGCTGCGCGCGCGCCGCGCCGTCGCCGGGTCAAGCTCTACGGAGATCACCTCGCCGCGGGCGCCGACGATCCGCGCCAGCAGCGCGGCGTTATAGCCCGTGCCGGCGCCGATCTCGAGCACGCGGTGCCCGGGCCGCAGCTCCAGACGCTCGAGCATCGACGCCATCAGCGACGGTTGCGAGGACGAGCTTGCCGGGGCGCCGCGCTCGTCGAAGACGGTCACGATCGCCTGATCCTGATAGACGCGCGGCAGCCCCTCGCGTGCGGCCACATCGCTGAGAAATCGCTCGCGCGGCACCGCCAGGAACGCCCGTCGGATCGCGGGGACGCTCATGCACCCTCTGGCCTCGAGCTGCTCGACGAGCGCGCGGCGAAGCGGCGCGCTGCCTCGCGGCCGGCGTGGCGTCGGTGCATCGCGCGACATCGGCCGACGCTACCGCGCGGTCACCTGGGACGCGTCAGAGCCTTGCAGGAGCGTCGGCGCGGAGGCCTGCAGCGCGGGCCTCGCCTGCGCGCCATCCTCAGCCCAGGTAGCGCTCGACCGTGTCGGGATCGCGTAGCTGGGCGCCGGCGGGGTCCTGTCCGGCGTCGCGCAGCGCGCGGCGCTGGCGCAGGTAGTCCCACAGCTGATCCAACTCGATCCGGATCGCCTCCAGCCGCCTCGCGTCAGCCGCCACCTGATCGTCGCGGTCCGCATCGGCGGCGTCACCCTCGTCGCGACGCAAGCGGGCGCGCTCGTGTTCGAGCGCGTCGATACGCGCCTGCACCTGTTCGTCATCACGTGGTTGGGACATATCCGTGACGCTACACCTTCTGCCCTTCGGCGAAGACGCGGTGCCCGCCACCGGAGCTCGCGATCAAAAGGCGCCTGTTCGGGAACCATGCCCCCACAGCGACGCAGGAGGAACCCATGCCATCAGCGACCCGAATCGGAACCGCAGGACTCCAGGGCTGGCGCCGCAAGGTCGGCGACGTCGTCGCCGACCCCGTCGCGCAGCGCACGCCGCTCGGCAGCGAGCAGGTCAAGGCGGCGATCGGGGCGCTGTTCTTCGCGCTCTCCGTGATGTACGTCGTCAAGACGGTCGGTGCCGCGTCGAAGGAACTTCGCGGTTGAGTTGGCTTTCGCCCGTGAGCGGGGTCATGCTGCGCGGCGCCCAGGAGGCGATCTCCTGAGCGATCCGCGTGCCGCTCTGCGAGATGAGGTCGTTGTGTCCGGCGCGCGGGACGATCCGCAGCCGCTTCGGCTCGGGCGCGGCGTCGAAGAGCGCCGTGGCGTGCTCGACCGGCACGATCGCGTCGTCCTCGCCGTGGAGCACGAGCACCGCAACGCGCAGTGTCGAGATCAGGCGCAGGCTCGGGTAGGCGTCTGGGACAAGCGCCCGCGGGATCAGCGGGTAGTGCTTGCGGGCCATGGCGCGGATGCTCGTGAACGCTGACAGCAGCACGAGCCCCGCCGGCGGGTGCGCGATCGCGAGCTCCAGAGCGACCGCGCCGCCGAGCGACTCGCCGAGGTACAGCACGCGCGCGGGGTCGACGTCGGGCCGGCGCAGCAGGCAGGTCAGTGCCGCGCGCGCGTCGCGATAGGTCCCCTGCTCCGTGGGCCTGCCGCTGCTGTGGCCGTAGCCGCGGTAATCGAACAGCAGCACGTCAAAGCCGGCTGCCGTGAGTACGGCGGCGTGCAGGACCCGGTCGCCGATGTTGCCCGCGTTGCCGTGGCACAGCAGGACGTGCCCGGCCGCGGCCGCGCGGCGCGGGATCCACCAGCCGTGCAGGCGCACGCCGTCGGCAGCCGCGAAATCCAGCTCGTAGTAGGTGAGACCCGCCTGCGCGGGCGCCTGCTCGATCGTCCGCGACGGGAAGTACAGCAACGCGTTGAGCAGCGGTCGCATCGCCCCATCTTCCCGGCCGACCACTGCGATGTCGCTCCTTGCGCGAACGTCCCGCGGTCGGTGCCACATTCACCGTGCGGACGGGTTTGCTCCGCTTCATCTCACATCGTCCGTACCGCCCGGCGATGTCCGCGGCCGCCGCCCGCAACGAGATCCACCGCGGGTGCGGGGCGCAGTTCTGCCCGTACTCGTCCTCGGCGCTGCTGGATGTGCCGGCGGCGTCGCAGCAGTCGTCGTTGAACCGACCGGCGGCCACCGGGCCGCCGGCGCGGTCCGCGGGGTCATCGCAGGTCGTACCGGTAGAGCCCGCGGGCGTCCATCGTCCGGACGAGCTTTGAGACGTAGTCGGGATCGGTCGCGTAGCCCCCGCGCTTGAGCTCCCGCGCGAACGCCCGCGGGTCGCCGGACACGCCCATCGCGCGCGGGTACTTGCGGCGCAGCAGCTCGCCGTGGTCGCGGAAGGAGTCGAGCATCGACCGGTACATGCGAAACGACTGCCTGACCGTCCGGCACCCGCCGCGCCCGCACTCGCGCGTCGGCCGCGCCAGGCAGCCGAACGCGATCCGGGCCGGGCCGACTCCGCACTTGATCCCGAAGTAGTTCTTCGCGGGACCGACGGTGTGCGCGCCCCAGCCGGACTCGAGCGCGGCCTGGCCGAGCGTGATCGACGCGGGCACCCCGAACTCCCGCTGGGTCGCCTGCGCCAGTGGCGCCGAGCGGGCGATGAAGTCCTCCCTGCTCGAGAACGGCGCGGGATTGGGCTCCAGCGCCGCGGACGGGGCGGGCGCGGGCACCGGCGCAGGCGCTGGGAGCGGTGCGGCGCCCTGGGCCGCGAACACCCGCATCGAGCTCGTCCGGTCGTCGAACCGGGCGAGATTCCAGCCGAGGTCGCGCCCGATCGCGCAGATGTCCGTCGAGGCGAGGCCGGTGAAGCCGCGCCCGTCGTGCAGCCGCACGCACGTGCCATTGGCGATCAGCAGCGACGAGCGCGAGTTCTCGACGTTGTAGGTCCTGCCGTCGAAGTTCACGAAGCGCGAGAAGTCCGGCCGGTCGGGGTTTGAGTCATCGGCTCGGATGACGACCTGGCCGCCCGAGCAGGAGGCACCCACGAAGAGCTGCACGCGGGCGAAGGAGAGCTTCGTCGCGGCGGGGCACGCCGCGGCCTCGCCTGCTTGCGCCGCTGTGGGCGCAAGCAGGGTGGTGGCGCCCATGGCGAGCGCGATCAGGAGCGAGCGGCGCATGCTCAGACCCCGACGCGGGCGACGAGGACGACGAGCTTGTGGGCGCTGTTATAGCGCGCGGTGATCGAGCGCTCCTTCAGTACGACCTTGTTCGAGATGTTGCCTTCGACGGTCGGGATCGTGCCGTTGTTGACCGGGCCGCGTGCGATGCCGACGTGGCCGACATCCCGGCTGCTCGCGACCCTGCGCGTGTACATGAGCACGAGGTCGCCGCGGCGGACCTGGTCAAGCGGCACCACGCTCAGGCCGTTGCGACCGGCCGTCGCGGAGTCGTGGATCCACTCGGTCGAGGCGTACCCGCCCCTGAGCGGCGCGCCGGCGCTCCTGTATGCATTGAAGACGAAGATCCCGCACCAATAGGTGTGGCAGCTCCAGGAGCGGTTGTAGGCCCGCACCCAGCCCGTCTGCTCGGGCGTGCACTCGCGCATGCCGACCTTCGATTCAGCCCAGGCCGTCGCGCGGTCCGCCGCGGGGCTGGCGGGGGGTGCCGCAGCCGGCTGCGGCACCGGGACGGGCACCGGGGCGCCGGCGCCGGGCAGCGCGAACACGCGCATCGAGGAGGCGCGGTTGTCGAAGCGCTGCAGATCCCACTCGAGTGGGCGGTCCCTCGCGCAGATGTCCGTGGAGGCGGTCCCCGTGTAGTTGGCGCCGTCGTAGAAGCGCACGCAGGTCCCGGGGGCGAGCCGCAGCGACGAACGGGAATTGTCGACGTTGTACTGCCTGCCGTCGAAGTTCGTGAACGACACGAAGTTCGGGCGGTCCGGGCTGGGGTCGGCGGCCTTGACGACCATCTGACCGCCGGAGCAGTTGGCTCCCGCGAAGAGCTGGACCTTCGCCCAGTCGAGCCGCCCCTCGTCGGGGCACGCGGTGATCTCGAGGGCGGAGGCGGAGGTCGCTGCGGTCCCGAGGAGCGCCGCCGCGAGGGCGATCGTGCTGAGGACGGCTCGCTGCGTCGTGCGCATGGTGTGTTCCTGCCTTCTCCGGCCGATCGGCCGGCTGGGGTTGCTGACCCCGCCAGCTTGCGCCCGTGCAGCCGACCCTCCCACCCCCGCCCGCGGTGGTTCGCACCACCCCCTGCAGCGGCTACTCGACGTCGTGGCGGGCGACGAGGCCTGTGGCGAGCGCGACTTCGGCGAGACGAACCCGCTTCGCGCCCTGGGCGACCGCGCCCACCCGCGCGCGCTCGAAGAGCGCCTTCAGGTGCGTGCGCACCGCGTCCTCCGAGAGGCAGAGCTCCTCCGCGATCTGCCGGTTGGAGGCCGGCAACGACCCGGGCGGATCGCCGAGCAGCGGTCGGCACAGCGCCACGAGCACCCGCTGCTGTGCGGGGGTGACGTCGGGGCGGGCCGGCAGGCGGTCGCCCGCGACCGTCTTGTTCGCAACCGCGCCCGTGCGCGCCGCGCGAAACCCGAGGGTCGACTCCCCGACGGAGACGACGTCGCCGTCCTGCAGGCGCCGGCGGCCGACGACGCGGTCGGCGCCCACGAACGTCCCGTTGAGGGAGAGTCCGTCGTCGGCGATCGCCCAGTCGCCGCCTGTGCGCACGAGCCCGGCGTGGGTTCGAGAGGCCAGCCGGTCGCCTTCGAGCGGGATGTGGCAGTCGGGGCTGCGGCCGATCCACAGGGCCTCGTCGACGGCCTCGAGGATGACGATGCGCTGGCCTTCGCTCGCGGGGGAGACGACGAGGAACGGGAGCTTCGTGGCTTCGGCACGCAGGATCGCCTGAAGCGTCACGGGGCGGGACGCGCCCGGCGCGAGGTGTTCGACCTTCACCGCCCTTCCCCCATACAGCATGCCAGCGTAGTGGACATTCAGGTCATTGGATACGTCGGCGGTGTGCCGGCGCGAGCGAGCTCGGACCTGGCGCAGGTGCGGTGCCGGCCGGCGGCCGCGTCAGCAGGCGCGTGCGGCTGCGACACTCGATTGTGATGAAGACGTCCGCCGGCCTGATCGTGTTTCGCGAGCGCGCGGGCGTGCTGCAGGTCCTGCTCGGGCACATGGGCGGGCCTTTCTGGGCGCGCAAGGACGAGGGCGCGTGGTCGATTCCGAAGGGCGAGCTGCAGGACGGCGAGCAGCCGCTGGCGGCGGCCCTGCGCGAGTTCGAGGAGGAGCTCGGGCACGCGCCGCCGCAGGGCGCGCTGCTCGAGCTCGGCGAGATCCGCCAGAAGGCCGGCAAGGTCGTCGTCGCGTTCGCCGTCGAGGGCGACTTCGACCCGGCGCGGCTGCGACCGGGGACGTTCGAGATGCAGTGGCCGCCGCGCTCGGGCCGCATCCAGGCGTTCCCGGAGGTCGACCGCGTCGCGTGGTGTGACCTCGAGACCGCGAAGCGCAGGATCGTGCCGGGCCAGATCGCGCTGCTCGACCGGCTCGCGGACCGGCGCGCCGCTTGACGCGGCCCGGGCGGGTCGGATAGGACAGCTCTCACAACAACCGGGGAGGGTCGCCACACATGACGGGTTCTGCAGACGCCAGCAGCGACAGCGCGATCCTCGAGGAGATCCGCGGGCTCACCGACAGCCTCTCCGACGAGCGAACCCAGGGCATCCTGCTGTCGGTGATCGACGCCGTCGCGCTCAATCCGCAGCCGCTCCCGCCGCGCTTCCAGGAGATCTTTCAGTCGTTCGTCGACGCCGTCGCGCTCAATCCGCAGCCGCTTCCGCCCGAGCCTTCGGGCTGAGACAGCGTCAGCGCCGCTCGCGCTGGCCGGAGATCGCCATGATCGCCCGTGCGACGTTCGCCGCGAGCGCGTTCGGTCGCCGCTCGTCGATCGTCACGCGCGACCGTCGCCCGCGCCGCAGCGCAGTGGCCGATCCCGCGCCGGCGCCGCGGCGGGTGTCGACGGCCAACGTGGTCGCCCGGCCCGGCGGCGTCACCGCCGCGCCGAGCGTGACGAGCAGGCGCCGGCGCTTCTGGCGCGCGAACGCCGAGCGGATCGCGGCCTTCGTGCTCGGCCGCGGGCGCGCGGCGCGAGCGGTCGCGAGTTGCGCCGCGCGCAGCGGAGCGCTCGCGCGGCCGCTGGCGGCATCGATCAGCGAGACGCGCGTGCCCGGCGCGTGGTTGTCGGCGAGCCATGTGCCCAGCGCCCGCAGCTCGCCGCGCAGCGCCGCCGGGTCGTAGCTGTTCGGGTCCAGGACGAGCGCGACGCGCACCCGCGGCACCTTCGCCGGCGCGGGCAGCAGGTCCGGCATCCCGACGCCCGGCAGCGACAGGCCGCCATCGGCTTCGGCCGCGGGTGGGCGCTGTTCTGTCGCGCTGCGGGTACTGCGCTCGTCAGATGAGCTCAGCAGGGCCAGCAGCGCGAGCGGCAGGGCCAGCGCCAGCAGGGCGAGCAGCAGGCGGCGCGGAAACGGCACGCGGATGCGGCGCAGGGCGAGCGCCATCTGCCTGAGCGCCTCGCGCGTCGCTGCTCCGAGGCCGCGTACGCCGGCCGACAGGTTCGCCATGGACGCCCGCAGCGCGTTGGTCAGCCGCGGATCGCGCAGGAAGGCGTCGAACTGGTGCAGCAGCAGCTGCCAGGTCGACAGCTCGGGCGCCGGCGCGACCTGCTCGTCGGCGGCGCCGGGCTCGCGTTCTGGATCGCTGCCCGCGCGGAGCGGCGGATGCGACGCGCGGCCGGAGCCTGTCGTGCCGCGCGTGCGACGGGCTGCTGCGGGCGCGCGCGGGCCTGCTGCGGCGCGCCGCCCCGACGGCTGGCGCGGCCCGCTCACTCGGGCCGGCTCTTGGGGCCCGCGAGGTTGCGGCCGAGCAGTTCCGCGATCAGCGCGTCGACGTCGGCGAGCTTGTCGGGGACCGTCAGCCCGCCGGTCCGCGCCAGATCGGCCTGCGCGTGATGCGCCTCGCCGACCTCCGGCACGCCGCGCAGGGGCTCCTCGGAGCGCGCGCTCCACGTGCCGTAGAGATGCGGAAGCTCGTCGGCGCGCTGCAGGAAGGCGACCTGCGGGTGCAGCACGGCCTCCTGGTGCATCTGGCGCTTGGCGTTGGCGACGGTGGTCGCGATCTCCGCGCGCTGGGCGACCAGCGCGCCGACCTCCGATGCGAGCTCGGCGCGCACGCGATCGCGATGCTCGATCGTCCCGGCGTCGCGGCGGCGCTGGCGCTCGCGCGCCTCGCGCAGCGGATCGACAAGCAGGTACGCCACGCCGATGCCGAGCAGGAACACCGACGCCGACACGAGGAAGTACACGCCGGGCTCGCTCGCCGACGGCTGGGTGTTCTGCGTCAGGCGCTGGGCGGCAGAACCGCGTGCGCCGGCGGCCTGATTGGCCTGCTGGCGGGCGGCGGCGGCGTTGTTTGCGGTCGTGCGTGCGCTCTGCACGCCGTACCACAGCCCGAGGCCGGTGATGATGATCGCCAGTGCGATCGCGTAGCGCGCGGTGCCCGGTAGGTCCCGCTCCAGCAGCGGCCGGCGCCCCTCGGCGGGCGGGTGCGGGTCCGTTGCGTGCGCGAGGCGCAGGTTCTTGCCGACGGCCTTCTGCCCGACGGCGATGAGCAGGGCGATGACGATCGCCGACAAGGCGGGGGCGCCCTCGCGCAGCAGCGCCGGATCGCTCTCCCGGAAGCGCGCGAGCTCGCGGAAGCCGTCATAGGCGAACAGCGCCTCGGCGATGCCGACGGCGAAGAACAGCGCCAGCAACCCGCCGCCGGCGGCCATGCGGGCTCCCAGCCGTCCGCGCATCGTCGTCGGCGGCGGCGCGGGCGGCGCCTCGCCGGGCGGTGTCGAGATCTGCTCGGCGGCCGTCGTGGCCTCGATGAGGTCGTCGTCGAGCGTGCGCACGCGGACGGCGCGCTCCATCAGCGGGCCCAGGCGCGAGCCGATGGCGTGGTCGGCGTGCTGAGCGATGCTCTCCGAGACGATCGTCCCGCGGACGCGGTCGGCGTCGTCGCGCGGATGACCGGCCTGCGTGCGCCGCCCCTCGTCCGCCAGGTCGGGGGCCGGCAGCGTGCCGTCGGCGATCGGGCGCTCGGCCTCGGCGGGCGCCTCTGCCGGCTCGCCGACGTCGGGGATCGACAGCAGAGGCGGCGGCAGGTCCGAGATCTGATCCTGCTGGGAATCGTCTGGCTTCATCCGGTGCTCCTCAGCCGTGGCGGCTCATAGCTCTGTCGTCGTAGCGCAGCTCGCCGCGCCGGTCTGCTCGCAGGCGGTCTTCCAGATCTGGACGAGGTCGTCGGTGCGGCGCGCGCTCTGGTTGACGCGGTCGGGCAGCCGCCCGAGGCCGACGGCCTGCAGCACCTCCACGCCATCCGCGCTGCCGAGCAGGTCGCCCAGCTGCGCGCCCAGGCGCTCGCGCGGATCGCCCGCCTGCATCCGGCGCGCGAGCATGAGCTGGTCGCTGGCCTGGACGCCGTCGGAGACGAGCGTCATCGCCGCGGCGCCGGAGCGCTGCTGCAGCGTCTGCAGCGCGTTGCGAACGGCGCGGGCGATGTCCGACGTGCCGCCGCGCGTCAGCGTGCGGACACGCGCGGTCAGGGCCCGGTCGGCGCGGCTGACGCCGAGCGCGCTGTCGAGCGTTTCGCCCAGCGCGGCGCGCAGATCCTGCTCCATCGGCCCGCGGCGCGTCTCGTCGAGCTCCTCGAGGGTCGGTACCTCGTCGTCGTAGATGACCTCGACGGAGTTCGCGTCGCCGGCGAACACGACCAGCCGCAGGTGCCCGCCCGCGGTGATCGTGTGCTCGGCCGCTCGCAGCGCCGCCGAGCCGACGTCGCGCGCCAGCGCGCGATCCTGCAGCGCGCCGGTCGCATCGACGGCGACCACGGCGCTCACGGCGCAGTCGGCGGGGGCCTCCACGCTGCCGGGCGCCGCACCGGGTGCCGCGGTGCACGGGGCGTCGCTGCCGCCGCAGCCGGCCAGCGTGAGCGCGACCACGCCGAGCACAGCGAATTTCGTCCGGCGAGATGTCACGCGCGCGCATTGCCCCTGGATCGGCTGAAACCGGAACGCAATGGTAGATAAACACGAGCGGCTGCAGTCGCGCTTTCGCCCGCGGCCGAACGTGTTGGCGCGTGCGCCGCCGGGGCCGGGCCTGCGCCTCCGCGTCAGCCCGCCGGACGCGCGGTCACGATGTCTCGATCGCCTGGCAGCGGCGGCCGTGGCCGTGCAGGGTCGCGGGGATCACCGTCTTGTACGCCTCCTGGTAGTGGCGCAGGTTCGCCCGGATCGTCCGCGGCCAGTCGACCTCGGCGAGGCGGCGCGGCCGCCGCGTGCGCGCGGCGCGGTTGATCGCGCCGGTCACGGCCTCGCGCGTGGACTAGCGCCAGGCGCTGCTCGAGATCCGCGACGACGCTGCGGACGATCATCCGCGCGGGCTCGCGCGAGCGCGCCGGGATCACGCCGGTCAGCGACAGCAACGTGCCGACGAGGTGCACGTCGGGCTGACGGCCTCGAGCATCGCCGGCTCGAGCAGCAGGCGGTCGAGGCTGTCACGCCTCGAGCGCCTCGGCGACCTCCAGCCACGTCGCCTCGACCTGGTCGCGCTCTGTGACGCATGCCTCGAGCTCTGATTGCAGCTCGCGCAGCCGGTTGTGGTCGGTGGCGCTCTGCGCCATCGCGGCGTGCAGTTCGTCCTCGCGCGCGCCGAGGCGCTCGAGCGTACGCTCCAGGCGCTGGATCTCCTTGCGCGCGGCGCGTGTCGCGCCACCGCCGAGGCTCGGCGTCGCGGGCGTGGTCGCGACCGCGGGTGCGCGCGGCGCAGCAGCGGTCGCCGCGCTCGCGCGCCGCGACTGCACGTACTGATCGATCCCGCCGGGCATGTGGCGGATCGCGCCGTCGCCGGTGAGCGCGTAGACGTCGTCGCAGACGCGCTCGACGAAGTAGCGGTCGTGGCTGACGATCACGAGCGTCCCCGGCCAGCGGTCGAGCAGGTCCTCGAGCGCGGTCAGCGTCTCGATGTCGAGGTCGTTCGTCGGCTCGTCGAGCAGCAGCACGTTGGGCTCGGCCATCAGCAGGCGCATGAGCTGCAGCCGCCGGCGCTGGCCGCCCGACAGGTCGCGCACGGGCGTCCGCGCGAGGTCGCCGCGAAAGCCGAAGCGGTCGCAGAGCATGCTGGCTGTGATCTGCCGGCCGTCGCTCAGCGTGGCGACGTCCTTGACCTCCTCGAGCGACTCGAGCACGCGCAGGTGGCCGGGGATCTCGGCGCTGTCCTGCGACAGCCGGGCGAGACGGACGGTGGCGCCGCGCTGCACCTCGCCGGTGTCGGGCTCCAGCGCGCCCGCCAGCAGCGACAGCAGCGTCGTCTTGCCCGAGCCGTTGACGCCGACGAGCGCGACGCGATCCCCCGGCCCCAGGCGCCAGGTCAGGTCGTGCAGCAACGGCGGGTTGTCGCCGAACGCGAGCCACACGTCGACCGCCTCGAGCACCTTGTCGCCGAGGCGGGCGGTCGCGAAGCGCAGCAGCTCGGCCCTATCGCGGACCTCGGGCTCGTCGGCGATCAGCTCGTTGGCGGCGTCGATGCGGAACTTCGGCTTGCTCGTCCGCGCCGGCGGGCCGCGCCGCAGCCAGGCGAGCTCCTTGCGCAGCAGCTGGCGGCGGCGATCGTCGCGGGCCGCGGCCTGGCGATCGCGCTCGGCGCGCGCGAGCACGAAGGCCGCGTAGCCGCCGTCGTACTGGTGCACCGTCTCGTCCGCGACCTCCCACGTCGCGGTGCAGACGGCATCGAGAAACCAGCGGTCGTGGGTGACGACGAGCAGCGCCCCGCGCCGCGCCGCGAGGTGGTGCGCCAGCCAGTCGACCGCCTCGACGTCGAGGTGGTTCGTCGGCTCGTCGAGCAGCAGCAGCTCAGGGCCGTCGAGCAGCAACCGCGCGATCGCGATCCGCCGCCGCTCGCCGCCCGACAGCTCGGCGATCGCCGACTCGATGCCGTGCGGGAAGCGGGCCAGGCCGACGCCGCCGAGCAGCCCGTCGAGGACGGCGCGAAACGCGCTGTCGGCCGCCCACTCGTGGTCGGCGCGGGCCCCGACGAGCGCGTCGCGGATCGTGCGGAAGCGGTCGAGCTCATCGTCCTGGCCGAGCATCGCGAGCTCGACGTCGCGGGCGCGGGTCACGTTGCCGGCGTCGGGCCGTTCGGTCCCGGCGATCAGGCGCAGCAGCGTCGACTTGCCGTCGCCGTTGCGCCCGACGATCCCGATCCGCTCGCCGGCGGCGACGCCGAGCGTCACGTCGTGCAGCACCGAGCGGCTGCCGAAGCCCTTGGAGACGGACTTGAGGTTGAGGAGGTTGCGCGCGACGGCCATGGTCTTCGAGGAGGCGGCGGCGCCGATCAGCAGCGACGGCAGCGCGCGGCCGTGCAGGCGAAGGTAGAGCAGCCCGCCGATCCCGGTACGCGACACCGGCCCCGCACCGCGGGTCGCGAGCGGGAGGTTGGGGTGGACACACGCGATGTTCACCAGAGCACTGCGCCGCGACGTCCCGCGGCGCGACTGCGGCGCCCTCGCGCTAGTGGACGCGTCCGCAAGTTCTGCGGGTTTTCCGGGCGCCCGATCCGCGCCTGACGTCCGCCGGCGCCCGCCCCCGTGCACCAGCACGAAGGCGGGACACCGTCGACCGTCAGATCACGGCCGGGCATCCCGCAAAACCTCGCACAACTTCCGGACGCGCCCACTAGTCTCGAGTCCAGTTCAACCTCGAGGTCAAGAAGCCGTCCGGCAAGCTATGGGTGGATGCTCGAGTTCCGCCGCTGCCCAGTCGACGAGGAGCCCGCCGCCTCGCTCGTGCGGGCGATGAGCGCGGACATCGCCGCGCTGTACGACGGCCTCGACCTCGCGGGTCCCGACATGCCGAAGGCCGGGCCCGACGAGCTCGGCCTGCCGGGCGGGACGTTCGTCGTCGGCTTCGAGGACGGCGTGGCCGTCTGCTGCGGCGGCGTCAAGCGCCTGCCCGACGGCGCCTGCGAGATCAAGCGGATGTTCGTCGTGCCGGACGCCCGCGGGCGCGGCGTCGCGCGAACCCTGCTCGCGGAGCTCGAGCGGCGCGCGCGCGAGCTGGGCTATGCGGTCGCGCGGCTGGACACGGGACCGCGGCAGACGCGCGCGCAGCGCATGTACGAGCGCGCGGGCTACGTCGCGATCGAGAACTTCAACGCCAACCCGGTCGCGAGCTTCTTCGGCGAGAAGCGCCTCTGAGCCGCCCGCAGGGCTGCTCCACGACGGCCGCCCGCCGTTCGTAGCTGAACCGCCGCTGTCGTCGATGAACCGCTCACCCGGACGCTGGCGCTCGCGCCGGCAGCCGGTTGATCGCGTGGTCGCCCGTCGCCCACAGGTGCTGCACGGCATACGCACGCCACGGGCGCCATCGCGTGGAGGCGGCGGCGAGCGCCGCGGGCGTCGACGGCAGCCCGAGCCCCCGCGCGGCCTTCACGACGCCGAGATCGCCGCCGGGGAAGGCGTCGGGATCGCCGAGCGCGCGCATCGCGACGATCTCGACGGTCCAGGGACCGAGGCCGGGCAGCGCCCGCAGCTGAGCGCGCGCCTGCTGCCAGTCGGCGCCCGGGCCGAGGCCGATCTCGCCCGCCGCCAGCGCGGCGACGAGGCCGAGCAGCGTCCGGCGTCGCGAGTGGGGGAGGGCGAGCGTCTGTGGATCGAGCTGCGCGAGCGCCGCCGGGTCGGGGAACAGATGCGTCAGGCCGCCCGCGGGATCGTCGATCGGCTCGCCGTGGGCGCTCACGAGCCGCGCCGCGTGGGTCCGGGCTGCGGCGGTCGACACCTGCTGGCCGAGCACTGCGCGGATGGCGAGCTCCGCCGGATCGACCGTCCGCGGCACGCGCCGGCCCGGCGCGCCGGCGACGAGCGGCGCGAGATCCGGATCGCGCGCGAGGTGCTCGTCGACGGCGACCGGATCGGCGTCGAGGTCAAGCAGCCGCCGGCAGCGGTCGACGGCGGCGCCGCGATCGCGCAGATCGCCGAGCGTCAACCGGCAGGCGACGTGATCGGATCGCGGCGACAGCGCGACCACCCCACCGGCGTGCGGCAGGCGCAGCGTGCGGCGATAGGAGCCGTCGCGCCATTCCTCCACACCCGGCACGGCGGTGGCCGCGAGATGGCCGAACAGGTTGTCGGGACACAGTGGAAGGTCGAACGGCAGGCGCAGCTTCAACGCGCGATCCGTCCCGCAGTGTTCGTGATCGCCGTGCACGACGTCAGGATCGCCGATCCGCCGTGACGCAAAGCCTGGGCGGGGCGCATCCGGGCGACCTCCACGTTCCCCGTAGATCACCCAGACGACGCCCCGCCGGCATGGCCCGGGCCAGCTCCCGTGTGATCGGCGCGAAAGGGCGCAGCTTGAACGGACGGCTCAAGGCGTCCGCTGCTTTCGCCGATGAGGTGGACACGAGGCGGTGACGGGCCGTCCGCAACTTAAGGGGACTCATGCAGCCGCTATCCAGCGGGCGCCGCCGCAACGCGCCTGCACTTACCCGTGTCGCCCTCAGGCATCCGTGGGCGGTTCTGTCGGCATGGCTCGTCGTCGTGGCAGTGCTCGGCGTCGTCGGGCTCGGCATCGAGAGCCGGCTGTCGCCCAGCGCGCTGCAGGTCTCCAACTCCGAGTCGGCCCGTGCGCGCGCGCTGATCGGCGGCAACTTCGGCGACTCGGCCACCGTGCCGGTACTGCTGCGCGGTCCACGTGCGGCGGTCAAGACACAGGGCAAGGAACTTGCGAGCCGGCTTTCCAAGCGCCCGGGCGTGCGGGTCCTCAGCCCCTGGTCGGCCTCCGCCGGGCGCAGCGCGCTGCGCCCGAGCTCCGATCGCGCGCTGCTGCTGCTCTCGATCTCGGGCACGCGCGACGAGATCGAGCGCCGCAGCGCAGCGGCGCAGCGGCTCGTGGCCGCCCGCACCGCAGCCCCGGTGCGCGCGAGCGTCACCGGCACGCCGCTGCTGAGCAGCGAGGGCACGCGCCGGTCGCTGTCGGCGATCCATCGCGCCGAGCTCATCGCCCTTCCGCTGCTCTTCGTCGCCCTGCTGCTCGTCTTTCAGTCCTTCGCGGCCGCGGCGATCCCCGCTGCCTTCGGCGCGGCCACGATCGCGTCGTCGACCGGGCTGCTCTCGCTGCTCGCGGGCGCCGTGAAGCTCGACGCGTTCGCGCTGGCGATCTCCTGCATGGTCGGGCTCGCGCTCGCCGTCGACTACTCGCTGCTGCTCGTCTCACGGGTGCGCGAGGAGGTCGCCGAGCAGCGTGACGGCGACATCCGCGCCGCCGTCGATGCGGCCGCCGCGCCGACGATCCGCACCGTGGCCGTCGCTGCCGCGGCGATCGTCGTGGCGATGGCGGTCGCCGCCGCAGCCTCGTCGGGGACCGGCCTGCTGGGCGCCGCGCTCGGCGTCAGCGTCGTGGCCATCGTGTCGGCCGCCACCGCGATGCTCGTCGTGCCGTCGATCCTCGTCCTCGCCGGCCAGCACCTCGGCGGCGCGCCTCGCACGAGCGCCGCGGCCGGCGGCATCAGCGCGGGCATCGCCCGCGCGGCGATGCGCCGCCCGGTCCTCGGACTTGCCGCCGCGGCGCTGCTGCTCGCCGCCTGCGTGCCGGTTCTCGGCCTGAGCACCGGCGCTCCGACGGCGCAGTCGCTTCCGTCAGACAGCCCGGCGCGGACGGACTACGACGCCGTCACGAAGGCGATGGGGGCAGGCTGGACGGAGCCCTTCGAGATCGTCGCCGTGACCCGCAAGGGCACCGTGACGACGCAGCCGCGGCTGGCGGAGCTTGCCCAAGTGCAGCGCAGGCTCGCGAAGGACCCCGCCGTGCGGGCCGTGCTCGGGCCGGGTGAGATCGCGAGCTCCGCCGCCAAGCTGCGCAACAGCGGCCGCAAGGCGCTGTCGGCCGGTCGCGGCAAGCCGCGCGACGGTGGCCGGCTGCGCAAGCTCGACGCCGGCGTCAGCACGGCCGCCGACGGCGCCGGCTCGCTGCGCAGCTCGCTGTCGGGCGCGACGTCCGCTGCGGACCGCGTGACCTCCGGATCACGCAACCTCGAAGGCGGCGTCGGCCAGCTGAAGACGGGGATCAACGGCGCCGGCAGCGGCGCGCGCAAGCTCGCCGAGAAGCTCACCGACGCCGGTCGCGGCGCCGACGACCTCGCATCCCGCTCGGCGGCTGCCGGCAGCGGCGCGCGCAGTGTCCGTCAGGGCGCACGATCCCTCAGCGACGGGCTGAGCAAGCTCGCCGGCGGCGCGCGTTTTCTGCAGGACCGTCTGCAGAACCGTATGAGCAGCCTGCAGAGCGTGCAGGCGAGCGTTCGCGCGCAGCGCCGCCAGGCGCACGACGCGATCGCCGCCGCCGAGCGCTCGATCTCCCCGACGACCGCCGCCGGCATCCGCGCGCGAGCTGCGCTCGCCGCCGCGCGCCGTGCGCTCGCCGCCGACGCGGGCGCGGCGCTCGACGAGCCGATGCGCCAGCTGGGCTATGACGCCCAGTACGCCGCCAAGCTCGCCGCGGCGACGCCGACGCGGGAAGCGGCGAAGCTGGCGACCGCCGTCGGCACCCTCGCCGACAGCGCCGAGGCGATGACCCGCAGCGTCAAGAAGCTCGGCGGCTCCGTCGGCGCCCTGTCGCAGGGCAGCGACTCGCTCGCCAAGACGCTCGACGAGCTCGACGGTGGCGCGAGCAAGATCGGCAGCGCGGTCGGCGACGTGCGCAAAGACCTCGACGGCTTCGCCAGCGGCGTGCGCGACGGAGAGAAGCGCAGCAGCCAGCTCGCGACCGGCCTCGACGAAGCGCAGAGCGCGGTCAACGGCCTCAACAAGTCGGCGTCCGGCGGCGGCGCGACGCCGAAGGGCGCGACCGCGAGCTTCTTTGACTCCGGCTACTTCCTGCTCGCCGCGCTGGAGAGCGGCAACGACAAGCCGCTTGGCGTCAACGTCGACCGGGGCGGCCAGGGCGCACGGATCGTCGTCGTGCCGCGCTACAACGCGTCCGATCCGCGCACGCAGGCCCTCTACCAGCGCCTGCGCGCCACGAGCGCGCAGCTGGGCAAGTCGCTGCGCGCCGACTCCGCCGTCGGGGGTCCCGCTGCGGTGCTCACGGACTACAACGCCGTCGCCGGGAAGCGGCTGCCGATCATCGTGATCGTCCTGACGCTCGTGACGGCGCTGCTGCTCGGCATCCTGCTGCGCTCGATCGTCGTGCCGATCGTCGGCGTCGTCCTGAACCTGCTCGCCGTCGGCGCGACGCTCGGCCTGCTCGCGCTGCTCTTCCAGGGCAGCGCGCCGCTGTTCGGCGGCCCGGGCACGATCGACGCGGTCGCCGTGACCGCGATCTTCGGCGTCGTCTTCGCGTTGTCGATCGACTACCAGGTGTTCATCCTGAGCCGTGTCCGCGAGGAGTGGCTGCGCTGCGGCGACGAGGAGCGCGCGCTGCACGTCGGCCTGTCGCGAACCGCGCGCGTCGTCACCGGAGCGGCACTCAGCATGCTCGGCGTGTTCGTCGCCTTCGGTTTCGCCGACGTCTCGAGCCTGCGTCAGTTCGGCGTCGGTCTCGCAATCGCCGTGATCATCGACGCCACACTCGTGCGGCTCGTGATGATGCCGGCGGCGCTGTACTTCGCGGGCGAGTGGACGTGGTACACGCCCGGCCTCGACCTCGACGACGAGCCGCCACCGGCTCGTCCGGCGCCGGCCCCGGCCGCGGCCTACCGGGCCTTCGAAGCGCCGGCGCTGGAGGCGGGCCGCAGCGTGTCCTGACCGCTCGACGCCTGACGCGCGCGCGGCGCCGTCACTGGGCGAGCGCTTCGAGTTGCGCGCGCTCGAGCCGGCCGTCGGGGAAGCGCAGGTGTGCGGAATCGTCGATGCAGACGACGCTCTCGGCATCCTCGCCGAGGATCTTCGCCGCCAGGAACGTCGCCGCCAGCCTGTTGACGTCGCGCACGAGACCCAGCGCGAGCAGCGAGCGCGTCTCGTTGGCGATGTTGCCGTCGCCGACCCGCAGCACGGTGCGGATGTCCGGCTCGATCCCGCGCGCGGTCATCGCGACCGAGATGTTCTCCAGGTCGTCGGAAGTCACCGCCGCGACCGCGCGCGCCCGGTTCAGCGACAGCCGTCGCATCAGCGACGGGTCGGCGCCGCGGCCGATCACGACGGGGAGCCCGAGTTCCTTCGCGATCCCGACGCTCTCGGCGTCGGCGTTGGACTCGACGGCGACGAGCGGGATCTTGCAGGCGCGCAGCAGCAGGCACAGACGCATGCCGACCTGGCCGAGGCCGACCACGACGACGTGGTCGCGGCGCGGCACCGCGCGGCGGCCGAAGAGCCCGGTCAGCCGCCGCTCGACCACCCGGTTGACGAGCCCGGCGGTGAAGGCCGCCGCGAGCAGCAGGGCGACGATCATCGTCACCGACGTGAAGAGCTTGTACCAGGCCGGTCCCTCGGCGACCTTCGGGTTGGGGTCGACCGTGACGAGCGTCTTCGCCGATCCGTACGTGGCGTCCACGAAGCCCTCGTCGAGGGTGAACATCGCGGTGACGGTCTCGATCGAGAAGACCGCGGCCAGCCCGATGGCGCCGAACAGGAGCATTCCGGCGCTCTTGTCATACGGCGTGAACAGCGCGCGCATAAGCCCCTCCACGCGCCGCGGCCGGAAGGTCGCGACCGGCTCCTCGGTCACGTTGTCGTCTTTCTCGACCAGGCCGACGGGCTTGCCGCCGTCGAGCGTGAGGGCGGAGAAGCGCTCGTCGACGCACGGGCCCGCCAGGGACGGCGCGACGATGTCCGCGAGCGAGGTGACCTGCGTGCCCGGGATCATGCTCGTCATCTGCTCGGCCATGGTCCGATCGAAGATCGTCAGCAGCAGCGGCACGTCCTTTGATGCCGCGCGAACCATCAGCGCCAGCCGAACGACGACGGCGTCGCTGAGCGCGACCACGGCGACGTAGTCGAGATCCTCGTTTTCGAGGACATCGCGCACGTCGTCCTCGTCGGGCCGCAGGAGACGGATCACGCGCACGTCGCCCGCCTCGAGCGCGCGCGTCGTCTCCTCCGTCAGGTCGCCGTCACCGATCAGGGCGACGACCGGTTGCCGGCGCTCGTGCACCTTGTCGTCGGCCGGTTGTGTTGCGCTCATCTGCAGTCTCCGCTCGAAGTGAGGAACCTGGGTCCGGTGCAGCGACGGGCACCTCGGCGCCGCTGTGCGGCACCCTAGTGCGCCAGAACCACGCGATGGACAGATTGTGGGCGCTTCGGCCCGCGATCGGCGAGATTTCCGGCTCTGGCCGGCGAGGGGCAAGCGCGCTGAGAACTCAGGCTGTGCGGGCGCCGGCGGCGGCGAACTGCGCCGACGTCCGCGTCTGAGGTCAGGCAGTGCAGCGCCGTCTGCGCGCGCTCATGCCGGGCCCTCGGTCAGGAACGTGCGGCGCGACCGCACCGTGTTCGCGCCGGCGAGCAGGCGAGCGTGCAGGTCGGCCTCGTCGGCGTGGTGCTGCGCGACGACGTCGGCGAGCAGGACGAGGTTGCGGGCAAGGCGCTCCAGCGGGAACCCGCGCGCCTCCAGTACGCGCGCCAGCCACGCGAGCTGGTGGTCGAAATCGATCTCGGACCGTGGGGCGGCGATCGTGAGGCGGACAAGGCGCCCGAGCATAGCGCCAACGCGCCAGGTTCAAACGCGCTCTCCCGCTACCGCCTCCGCGCGCTCAGCCGCGGGCGGGTGGGCCGGCAACGCCGCGGGCGCCACCGAACGCAAGCCCGCGCGTGCCCGGAAGCGCGCGCGACAGCAGTCCGGCTGCAATCACGAAGATCGCCGAGCACCACAGGCAGGCCCCGAGTCCCTGCCACTGGTACAGAACGCCTGACAGAACCGTGCCCGTCAGCCGGCCAGCAGCGTTTGCCATGTAGTAGAAGCCGACGTTCATCGCCACCTTGTCGCCGTCGGCGTAGGCCAGGATGAGGTAGCTGTGCACGGCGGAGTTCAGCGCGAAGACGAGGCCGAAGACGATCAGGCCGGCGACGACCGCGACCGAACCGTCGACGCCGGCCGCCAGTGCGACCGCGATGCCGGCGGGAAACGCGGCGAGCGCGAACGCAAGCCATGTCGCGGTCTGGCCGTCGGGATCGCGCACGTAGCGCGGGGCGGTCGCCTGCACGAGGCCGTAGCCGATCACCCAGACCCCGAGAAACGCGCCGACCTGCCAGAAGGACCAGCCCTGCTCGAATCGCAGAAACACCGGCACCGCGACGACGAACCACACGTCGCGCGACGCGAACAGGAAGATCCGCGCGGACGCCAGCACGTTGACCGAGCGGTTGTTGGAGAACATCCCGCGGAACTTCGCCTGGCGGTCGGGGCGGCCCAGCTCGCCGCGCATCGAGACCAGCACGAGGACGAGCGCCGTCGCCACGATCGCCATGAGGACGGCGAGCGCGGCGTGGAACCCGACGGTCGTCAGCAGCAGCCCGCCGAGAAAGAATCCGACGCCCTTGATCGCGTTCTTCGATCCGGTCAGCAGCGCGACCCAGCGGTACAGCTGGCCGGAGGCGTCCTGCGGGACGACGAGCTTGATCGCGCTCTTGGAGCTCATCTTCGTGAGGTCCTTCGCGATTCCCGACAATGCCTGCGCCGCCATCACGTACGCGACGACGAGCAGCGATTGCGGCGCCAGGGCGAGCATCGCGAGCGCGACGAGCTGCGTGGCGAGCCCGCCGAGCAGGGTGAAGCGCAGTCCCCTGCGCGCGGCCAGCCACCCGCCCACGAGGTTCGTGACGATGCCGAAGAGCTCGTAGAACAAGAACAGCGATGCGACCGCGATCGGGCTGTAGCCGCGCTCGTAGAAGTAGAAGAGGACGAGCAGCCGGATCGCGCCGTCCGTGAGCGTGTCGGCCCAGTACGCGCCCGTGACGAGGACGTAGTTGCGCACGTCGGCGCTGCGAGGTGCCGCGCTGGTGCCCACGGCTAGCGCGCCAGGCGCGCGCCGACGCTGGCGGCCAGCTCGACGAGCCGGTTGGCGTAGCCCCACTCGTTGTCATACCACGCCAGCAGCTTCACCTGCGTGGCGTCCGTGACCATCGTCGACAGGGCATCGACGATCCCCGACCGCGGGTCGTCCTTGAAGTCGACGGAGACCAGCGGGCGCTCCTCGTAGCCGAGGATCCCCGCCAGCGGACCCTCCGCGGCGGCCCGCATCAGGCCGTTGACCTCTGCGACCGTGGTCGGGCGGGCGACCTCGAAGACGGCATCGGTCAGCGATCCGTTGAGCAGCGGGACGCGCACCGCGAGGCCGTCGAGCTTGCCTGCGAGCTCGGGGACGATCAGCCCGATCGCGGTCGCCGAACCGGTCGTCGTCGGGATCAGCGACAGCGACGCCGCGCGCGCCCGGCGCAGATCCTTGTGCGGGGCGTCGACGAGCGTCTGCGTATTGGTCATGTCGTGCAGCGTCGTGACCGAGCCGCGCCGGATGCCGATGCCCTCGTGCAGCACCTTGACCAGCGGCGCGAGGCAGTTCGTCGTGCACGACGCCGCGGTCAGGATGTCGTGGACCGCCGGGGCATAGCAATCGTCGTTGACGCCGATGACGACGTTCAGCGCGCGCGCGTCCTTGACGGGGGCGGCGACGATCACCTTGCGCACGCCGCGGTCGAAGTAGGACATCAGCGAGTCGACCGTGCGGAACCTGCCCGAGCACTCCAGCACGACCTCGGCGCCGTGCTCGCCCCAGGGCACGTCGCCGGGGGCGGCCGCGGCGCTGTAGCCGACGGATCGGCCGTCGAGCGTCAGCGTGTTGCCGGCGCCGCTCGCCGCGCGTTCCCAGCGCCCGTGGACGGAGTCAAAGCAGAGCAGGTGCGCCGCGGTTGCGGCGTCGCCGTGCAGCTCGTTGACGTGGACGAACTCGAGGTCGTCGCGGTCCCACGCGGCGCGCAGCGCCAGCCGGCCCATGCGGCCGAACCCGTTGATGGCGACACGCGTCACACCGGCAGGCTGGCCCATTGCATCGACAGATGCAAATAGAAATCGATCGAACTAGGCGCTAGCCTCGGCCGGCGATGAGCGTCGACTTCGACCTGACTCCGAAGACCAAGCGCCGCAAGGGCGAGCCCTGTTGTGAGCCCGTCGTCTATCCCGATGTCGACCGCGAGCACGCGCTGCGCATGGCCGCGGTCGCCAAGGCCCTGGGCGACCCGATCCGGTTGCAGCTCGTCGACGTGCTGCGACGTCACGCCGGGAAGGTCTGCGTCGCCGAGCTGCTACCGCTGTTCGACGTCAGCCAGCCGACGCTCAGCCACCACCTCAAGAAACTGCGCGACGCCGGCATCGTCGGCGTCGAGCGACCGGGCCTGTGGGCGTACTACTACGTCCACGATCAGGCGCTCGAAGAGCTGTCGGCCTGGCTGGCCTGACGAGATCCGGCAGGCGCCCGTGCGAGTATGCCGGGCATGGCCGAGAACCCTGCTGACCTCGACGACCCGCCTGCGCCGTGTCCCGCTCGCCCGGCCGCAGACTCCGAACTGGGGTTCGTCCGCAGGCCGATGGTGCGCTGGTTCGATCCCCATCAACTCGTCGACACTGCCGTGCGGGTCCTGCTCTCGGGCATGTTCAGCTCCTACGCCGACAACCGCGAATCGCAGGCGCGAGAGCCGGCCGAGGTCCCGGATCGCTCCAAACAGGAAGATCTGTGGCTCGACTACGTCGCCGACCTCGGCGACGGGTGGAACTCGACCTACACCATCGCCCGGCTGCTCGCCACCGAAGAGCTCACGCTGGAACACGACGGCGAGACGCACCGCACCGAGCGCGGGCAGATCCTCGTCATGGGGGGCGACGCGGTCTACCCGGTGCCGAAGGCCGGGGAGTACGAGAACCGCATGCTCGGGCCGTACCGGTCGGCGCTTCCCTGCGCTCCCGCGGACGCTCCTGAGCTGTTCGCGATCCCCGGCAGCCACGACTGGTATGACGGGTTGGTCAACTTCACCAGCATCTTCTGCCGCAACCGCTGGATCGGCGGATGGAGGACGCGGCAGCGGCGCAGCTACTTCGCGCTGAAGCTTCCAAACGGCTGGTGGCTGTGGGGGATCGACATCCAGTTCGGCGCCTCGATAGACGAGGTCCAACTGCGCTACTTCGCGGAGGTCGCCGCCGGTCAGATGCAGCGCGGTGACCGCGTCGTCCTGTGCATGTCCAAAGAGGTCGACAGCGGTCGCAACCAGGGCGAGGTCCACTCCGATCGCGACGTCGCGTACCTCGAGCGCGAGATCATCCAGCCCAGCGGCGCGCAGTTGTTGCTGTACCTCAGGAGCGGCAAGCACTACTACTCGCGCTACGAGGAGCAGGACGGTCCGCGCCACCACATCGAGTCCGGCGGCGGCGGCGCGTTCCTGCACCCCACCCACAACCTGCGCGAGCACGCCGAGTTCCCCGGCCCCGAAGGACCCAGCACGTACCGCAGAGCCGGGACCTATCCGTCAGCCGCGTTTTCCCGGAGCCTGCGCAAGCGGATCTGGCTGATGCCGGCCTACAACCTGCCCCTGGCGGCGGTCTTCGGCACCGTCCAGGTGCTGTTGGCGTTCATGCTGGGACTGCATCTCGAGGACCGCCACGTCTCGCTGGGGGTCGTCGACCTGCTGCGTGCCATGTGGGAGAGCCCGACGGCGTTTCTGCTCAGCCTGCTCGTGCTGGCGTCCCTGGTCGGGATGGTCCGCTTCGCGCACGACGCCACCGGGATCCGCCGCGTACTGCTCGGGCTGGCCCACTCGACGCTGCAGGTGTCGAGCGTCGCCGGGGTCATGCTTGCCGCCTCGCACCTGTCCTCGGAGAGCTTCGAGCTCGAGGGCGCCGGCTCCCTGCTCGCGTTCCTCGGGCTCGTCTGGCTGCTGGGCGGCATCTCGGGGATGATGGGCATGGCGGGGTATCTCTGGGCCACCGGCTACGTCGGCCTGCACGCCACCGAGGCCTACGCGCCACTGCACCATCAAGACCAGAAGCATGTTCTGCGTCTGCACATCCAGGCCGACGGCGCCCTGACCGTCTACCCGATCGGCGTGGAGCGCGTCGGACGCAACTGGAAGCTGCAACCGGACGCGCCTGCGGACGCCCCCTGGTTTGCCCCCGACGGCCCCGAGCCCGAGCCGCATCTCATCGAGCAGCCGATCAGGATCGGACAGTCGGAGACATCCGGCCGCGGCCGGCGCCGGCGCAACGCTGTACGTTCAGCCGCCTGAGCGAACGACACGACAGGTGCGGCGGACCGCATTCAAACTCCGCGTCCGACAGAAGATGCGCCCATCAGCAGCGCGCGCCTGGCGGTGCCGGTCGCGGCGCGCATCTTTGCTTCGCGTTGCTGGCCGACGACCCGGCCAACGCTGGAGGTCGTCGGCGGCGCCGGGCGCGGCAAGGCGATCATCATCCTGAACCCGGTCGACCCGCCGATCCTCATGCGCGACACGGTGTTCGCCCGCGTCAGCGAGCCCGACGAGGCGAGCATGGTCGCAGCGGTCGAGACGATGGTCACGCGGCTGCAGGCCTACGCTCCCGGCTACGAGCTGCTGCTCTGCGAGGTCGACGGCGACCTGGTCACCGTGATGGTTCGCGTGCGAGGCGCAGGGGACTTCCTGCCGCGGTACGCCGGCAACCTGGACATCATGACGGCGGCCGCGGCCCGCGTCGGCGACGGCATCGCCCGCCGCCTGCAGACCACGAGCGCCGTCGCATGAGCCTGACGATCGTCGACGCCGCACTGCGCGGCGGCATGCATTCCGTCGGCCATCAGTTCACGCCCGAGCAGGTCGCCGCGCTCGCCGGCGCACTGAACCGGGCGGGCATCGACGTGATCGAGGTCGGCCACGGCGACGGGCTCGGCGGCTCTTCGGTGCAGTATGGAACGGCGGCGGCTGCGGACGAGGCCTACGTGGAGGCGGCGGTCGCCGCCGTCACGACGGCGCAGGTCGCCGTCCTGCTGCTCCCCGGGATCGGGAGGATCTCATCGCTGCGGCGGGCCTACGCGAAGGGGGCGCGCATCGTCCACGTGGCGACGCATTGCTCGGAGGCCGACCTCGCGCAGGAGCACCTGCCGTGGGCGGCCGAGCACGACATGCTGCCCGTCGGCTTTCTCATGATGAGCCACATGCTGGAGCCGGGCCCGCTGCGCGAGCAGGCGCGCCTGATGGAGTCCTACGAGACGGGGATCGACCTCTTCGCACTGATGGACGCGGCTGAGGACATCGCCGCGCCGCTCCTGCCGCGCGAGCCCGTCATCGACCGCCTCGCGCTCTCGCTGGGCTACGCCGGCGTCTACTCGAGCTTCCTGCTGCACGCCCAGCGCGCCGCCCTGAAGTACGACGTGGACGCTCGCGATGTCTTGCTCGAGCTAGGCCGCCGCAAGATGGTCGGCGGGCAGGAGGACATGATCATCGACGTGGCCGCCGAGCTCGCGATGCTCCCGTGAGCGTCTCCGTCAAGACTGGCGTTCGCCAGTCGACTCTCGCCGGTGGGCGTGCAGGAAGGCCGCGTGGACGTCGTGAATGACAGTGATCGTCTGCACGAGCGCATCGAGTTCACGACGCCCCGTTGCCGTGAGCTGATACAGCCGGCGCCGTGGGCCTGAGACCGACTTCCCCCAACTCGATGCGACGCATCCGGCGTCTTCGAGCTTGCGCAGGGTGCGATACAGCGCGCCGGGCTCCGTCGTCATCCCATGAGCCTCCAGCTGCCGGTGCAACTCATACCCATGAGTCGCCTGGCAGTCGACAAGAAACAGCAACCACGCCTTCAGCAGCTCGCGCGATGGCCTGCACGACGCGGACGAATCCGCGCAGGACTCCTCGATCGGAGTGCGTGACGCCAGCGTTGGTAGGACGATCTGTGACATGTAGGCCTTGCTTTTCTTGCACGCCGAGCGCGTGCTGGTCGGCCGCGCGTCCCTGCGCCCCTGGACCTTCTCTTGAACCTACGCTGAGGATCGAATCCACAGTGTGACAGTCCGCACGGCGTGCACCAATCGAGAATCGACGCGAACTCAGGACAGCCTGCCGGGTTCGAACCCTCTTGCAGGAGCGGCAGTGCTCGGTCTCGCGTTCACCGCGATCGGCTGTGGCGGGTCCCAGAACGCCCGGCGGTGACATCGGCGCCAACACCGGCACGTCGGTGAGTGTGCGCGTTACCCTCGCACGCGCCGACAAAGACACGCAGTTCATGCGTTGCGTCAGGGCGAGACACGCCACAGGCGTCCTCGGGAGATCGAGGCGAAGCTACTTCGCGGATAAGCGGAGCGTGCGAACAGCGAGTGCATCCGTCGACGATCGCGATCGCGCGTTCCCGGCGAGTCCGACCGGTGATCGCGTGCGCGCGAGTCTCGATCCGCGGGCGCGCTGAGATCGTCGCACGGTTCGTGGTGTCGCGTCCGAAGATGAGGTCGTTGCGCCCAATCGTGGCCGACGCTGGCAATCCACAGCGCTGATCCAGGCCGTCTCGCGGGCCCAGACTCGGCGAGCGCCCGCGCCGGCGCAGATGCCAAGTCGACGTTCTGCCGTCATGACCGCCAGAAACGCGTCGCGCATGCGTTGAAGAAACCATGCAGCCGACACGAGTGCCAGGCACATGAACGTTCGGTCAGCCAGCGGGCAGGCTGTCGACCGTAGGACCCGTGGTGACAGGGGCTGCCGACACGAACGCCTTGAAGCGCACCCACGCAGCGTGGCGCGGGCGCGCGAAGCGGTCACGGAGTTCGCGGCCGGGCACGGAGCCTCTGAAGCCCAGTGCAACGCCATTGCACTCGCGATCTCTGAAGCGGTCGCGAACGCGATCGTGCACGCCTACGCGGGCGGCAACGAGGACGAGGTCGTTGAAGTGCGCGCGTCTGTGGATGAGCACGCCTTGGTGGCAGTTGTCCGGGACGACGGCGTAGGCATCGGTCACGCTGGCCCGAGCGAGGGGCTCGGACTGGGGCTGCCATTGATCGCGCGGCTGAGCGACGAGCTGCAGATCGAGAGCCGCAGTCCGCCCGGTACGAGCGTCCGCATGACGTTCTCCATCGGCTGACAGAACGTCAGGATCAGCCGGCGGATCGCGCGGCGCTGACCGCGCCCTCGTCCTGACGACGGGAGACAGGGGGAGATTGGCGCGAGCGGGGAGATTGGCGCGAGCGATCGCGAGCTGGCCGGACACCTACACGCCGCGCGTGTCGGCGGCGACTTCACATAACGCACGTTATCGGGCATGAGATCGTGCTCGACCGGATGGGTCCCACCTCATGCGGGGCTTCCTCGCCCCACAGCGCGAGCGCATGCGCTCCGCGCTCACCGGCTCATCGCGACGCAACAACGAGATAGCCAACGCCGCGCGCGGCCTGGTGCGATCCAGCGCGATCGTGCCGTGCGCGTTGCGCACCTCGAGCGGGCCGAGGATCTGAAATTCCATCGTCCTGACAGGAACGCTACCGCGTCTGGCGGGCGACTGAAACCCGGTTGTTATCGCCTGAAACCTGGCTGAAAGGGCCGCCATCCGAACCTTGCTGGCGTGATGAGCACGATGCACGACAGCAGACCAGGGCCAGCCACATCCGACTCGATCGCAG
>CADCVQ010000154.1 GCA_902806175.1 uncultured Solirubrobacteraceae bacterium | reverse complement strand
GGTGGCCGTGGCGGCGGAGGCGGCGCGGGCGGCGGCGGTGGCGGGACCGCGCGTCCCGGCTTCGGCCCGGGTGCCCGCGGAGGAGGTGGGAGGTAGTGCTGTCTCCCAAGCGCGTCAA
Organism: uncultured Solirubrobacteraceae bacterium; assembly: GCA_902806175.1. Classification (GTDB taxonomy): domain Bacteria; phylum Actinomycetota; class Thermoleophilia; order Solirubrobacterales; family Solirubrobacteraceae; genus CADCVQ01. The sequence goes on along the minus strand of CADCVQ010000154.1, from coordinate 15,637 downwards.
GCACCGCAAGCAGCACCGCGGCCGCCGCGCCGGGCTGTCGCGCGGGCAGACGTCGATCCAGTTCGGCGAGTACGGCCTCAAGACCCTGGATGCCGGCTGGCTGACGAACCGCCAGATCGAGGCCGCCCGTATCGCGATGACGCGCAAGATCAAGCGCGGCGGCAAGGTCTGGATCAACGTCTATCCAGACAAGTCCTTCACGAAGAAGCCTGCCGAGACCCGCATGGGCTCGGGCAAGGGCTCGCCGGAGGGCTGGGTCGCCGTGGTCAAGCCCGGTCGCGTCATGTTCGAGCTGGCCGGCGTGCCCGAGCCGCTGGCACGCGAGGCGATGCGCCTGGCCGGCCACAAGCTGCCCGTCAAGACGAAGTTCGTCATGCGCGAGGACACCCCGTCATGACCGCCGAGGACCTGCGCGGCCTGTCTGAGAAGGAGCTGCTCGAGCACGTGGCGACGACCCGCAAGGACGTCTTCGGGCTGCGCTTCCAGCACGCCACGGGCGAGCTCGAGAACACCGCCGGCATCCGGACCGCCAAGCGCGAGCTCGCCCGTGCACTCACAGTCGCGCGCGAGCGCGACGTCAAGATTCCCAACCGGAAGTAACCATGGCTGACGACGAGACCCCCGAGATCGAAGAGACGGCGCCGGCCGCTCCCAAGCTGAGCGCGAAGGAGGAGCGCGCGCGCGCCGCGCACGCCGCGGCGTCGCGGCGTCCCTCGCGCACGCCCGAGCAGCGCGAGGCGGAGCGCCGTGAGCTGCGCCGCGGCAAGGCCGTCGCCCGCACCCGCCGGCGCCAGCAGGAGAAGGCCAAGCGCGCGCAGAAAGCCGGCCCGCCCGCCACCGGCACCCCGCCGGCCGAGCCCAAGGTCTCCACGCCGCAGGCGCGCGAGGGGACGGTCGTGTCGGCCAAGCCCGACAAGACGATCGTCGTGCGCATCGATGTCGCTCGCCGTCACCGCAAGTACCAGAAGATCGTCCGCTCGACGAGCAAGCTGCACGTGCACGACGAGACCAACGACGCCAACGAGGGCGATCGCGTCCGCGTCGTCGAGAGCCGGCCGCTGTCGCGCACGAAGCGCTGGAACCTCGTCGAGGTCCTGGAGCGCGCAAAGTGATCCAGAACGAGACACGGCTGAAGGTCGCCGACAACACCGGCGCCCGCGAGATCCTCTGCATCCGCGTCAAGGGCGGCTCGCGGCGCCGCTACGCGTTCGTCGGCGACACGATCACCGCGACGGTCAAGCAGGCCAACCCGCAGGGGACGGTCAAGAAGGGCGAGGTCGTCACGGCGGTCGTCGTGCGCACGAAGAAGTCCTTCGGTCGCGACGACGGCACGTACATCGCCTTCGACGAGAACGCAGCGGTCATCATCGACGCCGCCAACAACCCGCGCGGGACGCGCATCTTCGGACCGGTCGCGCGCGAACTGCGCGACCGCAACTTCATGAAGATCGTCTCGCTCGCGCCCGAGGTCCTGTGATGCCCGCACGGATCGTCAAGGGCGACGAGGTCATCGTCATCAGCGGCAAGGACCGCGGCAAGCAGGGCAAGGTCCTGCGCGTCGATCCGCGCTCGGAGCGCGTCTACGTCGAGGGCCTGAACATCATCAAGCGCCACACACGGGCGCGCGCCGGCACCATGGAGGCGGGCGGCGTGATCGAGCGGGAGGGCCCGATCCACCTCTCGAACGTCGCGCTGCGCGACCCGAAGGACAAGAAGGCCACGCGCGTCAAGACCGTCGTCGAGAACGGCAAGCGGCTGCGCGCGTCGGCCCGAACCGGAGCGAAGTTCTGATGAGCACCGAGACCGCCGCACCACCCGCACGCCTGAAGGCACGTTACCTCGAGGAGATCCGCCCGGCGCTCATGGAGCGCTTCGGCTACTCCTCGGTCATGCAGGCACCGAAGATCGAGAAGATCGTGCTGAACATGGGCGTCGGCGACGCCAAGCAGGACTCCAAGGCGCTCGAGGCCGCCCAGGACCAGCTTGCGACGATCGCCGGCCAGAAGCCCAACGTGCGCCGCGCGCGCAAGTCGATCGCGAACTTCAAGCTGCGCGAGGGGATGCCCGTCGGCCTTGCGGTGACGCTGCGCAACGAGCGCGCGTACGAGTTCCTCGACCGCCTGCTGTCGATCGCGATCCCGCGGATCCGCGACTTCCGCGGGCTGAAGGCCAACGCCTTCGACGGCCGCGGCAACTACACCCTCGGCATCCGGGAGCAGACGATCTTCCCGGAGATCGACTACGACGCGATCGACCAGGTCCGCGGACTGGACGTCGTCATCGTGACGACGGCGCAGTCCGACATCGAGGCCTTTGCCCTGCTCGAATCCTTCGGCATGCCGTTCTCCAGGGAGAACCGGCCCGACCGCGCGGAGCAGGCCGCGCGCCAGGCGGCCGCCGAGGAGGCGGAGCGCCTCGAGGAGGCGCGCGCCAAGGCCGAGGCCGAGCAGACCGCGCTGGAGCAGCTCAAGGAAGAGAACCCGGAGGCCTACGAGAAGCCGGCCGAGGAACCCGCCGAGGACACCCAGGAGGAAGCACACTAAGATGGCCAAGACGTCTCAGCGGGTCCGCCAGTCGCGGCCCTCGAAGTACAAGACCCGGGAATACAGCCGTTGCCGCCGTTGCGGCCGGGCCCGAGCCGTATATCGCAAGTTCGGCCTGTGCCGGATCTGCCTGCGCGAGATGGCCCACGAGGGGTTTGTCCCGGGCATGACGAAGTCTTCGTGGTAACAAGCCAGACCGAGAGAACACCTTGAGTGCAAGCACAGACCCCATCGCCGATTTCCTGACCCGGATCCGCAACGCGATCCAGGCCGCCCACGAGACGGTCGAGATCCCGTCGTCGCGGCTGAAGTCCGAGTGCGCGCGCATCCTCGCCGAGCAGGGCTACATCGACGGCTTCGACCTCGTCGCGCCTGATGCCGAGCATCCGGGCGAGACGATCCGCGTGCGGTTGAAGTACACCTCCGACCGGCGCTCGGCGATCTCCGGCCTCAAGCGCGTGTCGCGGCCCGGCCGCCGCACGTACGCGGGCTCCAAGGACATCCCCAAGGTGCTCGGCGGCATGGGCACCGCGATCGTCTCCACGTCGCGCGGCGTGATGACCGGCCACGAGGCCCGCAACGCGGGCGTCGGCGGCGAAGTCGTCGCGCACGTCTGGTAACTCGGCATGTCGCGAATCGGTAAAAAGCCCATCCCCGTCCCCGCCGGCGTCACCGTGTCGATCGAGCCCGAGCTCGTTCGCGTGCACGGCCCGCGCGGGGAGCTCGCAGAGCGCGTTCCGCTGGCGATCTCCGTCGAGCAGGAAGACGACCAGCTCGTCGTCCGGCGCCCGACCGACCGCGGCGAGCACCGCGCCCTGCACGGCCTCACGCGCTCGCTCGTGGCCAACATGGTCGAGGGCGTCACGACCGGCTTTCAGAAGACGCTGGAGATCCAGGGCGTCGGCTACCGCGCGCTGCTGAAGGGCCGCGACCTCGAGCTTGCGCTCGGCTACTCGCACCCCGTGCCGATCAAGGCGCCCGAGGGGATCGAGTTCGAGGTTCCCCAGCCCACGCGGATCATCGTCAAGGGCAACTCCAAGCAGCAGGTCGGCGAGCTCGCCGCGAACATCCGCAAGCAGCGCCCGCCGGAGCCCTACAAGGGCAAGGGCATCCGCTACGAGGGCGAATACGTCGCCCGGAAGGTCGGCAAGCGCGCATGAGCGTCAAGACCAAGCCCCAGGCACGTCTCAAGCGCCGCCGCCGCGTCCGCGCGAAGATCACCGGGACCGCCGAGCGGCCGCGCATCTCCGTCTTTCGCTCCAACCGCGGGATCGCCGCGCAGCTCGTCGACGACATCGCCGGCCACACGCTGGCCGCCGTCGCGTGGACGGAGGCGCCGCTGCGCGACAAGGCGCCGCTGGAGCAGGCCTCGGCCGCAGGCAAGCTGCTGGCCGAGCGCGCGCAGGCCGCGGGCGTGTCCGTCGCGGTGTTCGATCGCGGCGGATACCAGTACCACGGCCGTGTCAAGGCCTTCGCAGAGGGCGTCCGCGAAGGAGGACTCACCGTATGAGCGCACCAGTCGTCGATCGCAGCGTCAACCAGGCAGGCCTGGACCTGCAGGAGCGCGTCGTCGAGATCAACCGCGTCGCGAAGGTCGTCAAGGGCGGCCGTCGCTTCTCGTTCACCGCGCTGGTCGTCGTGGGTGACGAGCGCGACGTCGTCGGCGTCGGCTACGGCAAGGCCAACGAGGTTCCGCTCGCGATCCAGAAGGGCGTCGAGCAGGCCAAGAAGAACCTCTTCCGGGTGCCCAAGCACGGCCAGACGATCACCCACACGACGACCGGCGTCTACGGCGCCGGACGCGTGTTCATGAAGCCCGCCTCGCCGGGTACGGGCGTCATCGCCGGCGGCGGCGTGCGCGCGGTGCTCGAGCTTGCCGGAATCCACGACATCCTCTCCAAGTCGCTTGGCTCGCAGAACCCGATCAACCTCGTCAAGGCGACGGTCGCCGGGCTGCAGGGGCTGCGCCGCCCCGAGGAGGTCGCCGAGCTGCGCGGCCTGTCGATCAACCAGGTGCTCGGGCTGGGCGGCGGTGGCGAGGATCTGGCGGCCGAGATCATCGCCGGCACCGACGCCGAGTCGGGCGTCGACCCCGCAGTCGAGGCCATGACCGCAACCGCGGCGCCCGCCGAGCAGGAGCCCGCGACCGCGGCGCCCGCCGAGCAGGAGCCCGCGACCGCGGCGCCCGCCGCCGAGGACGTCGCCGCCGCCGAGGCACCTGCTGCCGAGATCATCGCCGGCACCGACGCCGAGTCCGGTGTCGACCCCGTCGTAGAGGACGTCGCGCCCGCCGGCGACGCCGAGGAGCCCGCGTCCTGATGAAGGTCACGCAGTTCAAGTCCAAGAACGGGTCCGACAAGCGCCAGCTCGACACGCTGCGCTCGCTCGGACTGCGCCGCATCGGCCACGTCGTCGAGGTGCAGGACACCCCGCAGGCGCGCGGGATGGTTCATCGCGTGCGCCATCTCGTCCGCGTCGTCGAGGAGAAGTCATGACCCCGTCCCCGCCCGAGCCCTCCGAGGTCGACCCCGAGGACATCGGGCTGCACTCGCTCAAGCCCGCGCCCGGCAGCCGCAAGGCGCGCAAGCGCGTCGGCCGCGGCCACGGCTCGGGAACCGGCAAGACGTCCGGCCGCGGGCACAAGGGCGCGGGCGCGCGCTCGGGCTCCAAGAGCCGGCCCGGCTTCGAGGGCGGCCAGATGCCGCTGCACATGCGGATGCGCAAGCTGCGCGGCCCGCACATGAAGAAGTCGATGCCCTTCGAGCCCTTCCGCACGCACACGCAGGCCGTCAACCTGCAGGATCTCGAGCGCCGCTTCGACAAGGGCGACGAGGTCACGCTCGAGGCGATGAAGGCCAAGGGCCTGGGCACCCGCAAGGACGTCCCGGTGAAGGTCCTCGCCAAGGGCGCGATCTCCAAGCCGCTGACCGTCCACGCGCACAAGTTCAGCGCCGCCGCCCGCGAGGCCATCGAGGCCGCCGGCGGCACCTGTCAGACCGTCGCCGACTGAGATCAGTACGGTGCGCCCTCGTAGCGGTCGCCTCGGGCGCGCGGTGCTCTAACCTCATCCGTCGTGCTGTCGACGATCCTCAAGGCCTTCAAGGTCGCGGACATTCGCAAGAAGCTCGCGATCACGATGTTCATCCTCGCCCTGTACCGCCTGGGCGCGCACATCCCGGTGCCGGGGATCAACGTCGAGGCCGTCAAGGCGGTGCAGGATTCCTTCAGCGGCTCGAGCATCCTCGGCTTCCTGAACCTGTTCAGCGGCGGCGGCCTGTCGCGCATCGCGCTGTTTGCGCTGGGGATCATGCCGTACATCACCGCCTCGATCATCCTGCAGCTGCTGACGGTCGTCGTGCCGTCGCTGGAGAAGCTGCAGAAGGAGGGAGAGGTCGGCCAGCAGCGGATCACGCAGTACACGCGCTACCTCACCGTCGGACTCGCCTTCGGCCAGTCGATCGGCTACGTGTTCCTCTTCCGCTCGTTCACCGCGAGCGCCGGCCAGCCGATCATCGACAACTTCAACGCGGCGCGCGTCTTCTTGATCGTCATCTCGCTGACGGCCGGCTGCGTGCTGATCATGTGGATGGGCGAGCTCATCACACAGCGCGGGATCGGCAACGGGATCTCGCTGATGATCTTCGCGTCGATCGTCTCCGGACTGCCCAACGGCGTGCAGGCCTGGGCGACGAGCCCCGACCCGGTCTTCAAGGTCATGATGCCGTTCATCGCGCTCGCGGTGATCGCAGCGATCGTGTTCGTGCAGGAAGGCCAGCGGCGGATCCCGATCCAGTACGCAAAGCGCGTGATCGGCCGGCGCATGACCTCCGGCGGACAGACCTACCTGCCGCTGCGCGTGAACATGGCAGGCGTCATCCCGGTCATCTTCGCCGCATCGATCATGGCCTTCCCGCCGACCGTCGGCCAGCTGCTCAACAACGAGTTCGGCCGCGACTTCGCCGCGTTCTTCTCGCCCAACGGCTGGGCCTACATCGTCGGCGAGTCGATCTTCATCGTGCTGTTCACGTACTTCTACACGGCGGTCACGTTCAACCCCGTCGACCAGGCCGAGAACCTCAAGAAGTACGGCGGCTTCATCCCGGGCGTGCGGCCCGGCAGGCCGACGGCCGAGTTCCTCGATCGCGTGCTCGCGCGGCTGACGTTCCCCGGCGCGCTGTACCTCGCCGCCGTCGCCGCGATGCCGACGATCCTGATCAACCAGACGAGCGCGAACTTCTTCTTCGGCGGCACGTCGATCCTGATCGTGGTCGGCGTCGCGCTGGACACCATGAAGCAGCTCGAGGCGCAGCTGATGATGCGCGACTACGAGGGCTTCCTGAAGTAGCGCCGGCCGCAGGCCGTTCGTGCGCACAGCGATTGCGCGCTGGTTAACGCCGCGCAGTAGTGTCCCGCCCCGCCATGTCGAGCGAGCTCAACCTCATCCTGCTCGGTCCTCCGGGCGCCGGCAAGGGCACGCAGGCGGAGCGGCTGACCTTTGACTTCAACCTGCCGTACATCGCGACGGGAAACATCCTGCGCGGCGCCGTCCGCGACGAGACGGCGCTCGGCAAGGAGGCCAAGTCCTACATGGCGAAGGGCGAGCTCGTGCCCGACTCCGTGATCACCGGCGTGATCCTCGAGGCGCTCAACAGCGCCGACGCGCGCGACGGCTTCCTGCTCGACGGCTTCCCGCGCACGCTGCCGCAGGCCGACGCGCTCGCCCTCGGCCTGCAGGACGCCGACCGCCGGCTGACCGCGGTCATCCTCATCGACGTTCCCGACGAGGAGGTCCAGCGCCGGCTGTCCGGTCGCCGCGTCAGCGTCAAGACCGGCCGCGTCTACCACGTCGAGTTCGACCCGCCCAAGCACGAGGGCCGCTGCGACATCGACGGCTCGCGCCTGGTGCAGCGCGACGATGACAAGCCCGAGACGATCGCCAAGCGCCTGGCGGTCTACCACGCCGAGACCGAGCCGCTGACCGAGTACTACGACGCGCGCGGCCTGCTGCGTCGCTTCGACGGCACGCGTGCGCCGACCGAGGTGCACGACCACATCCGCGCGACGATCGCCACGCTGCGCCTAGAAGACGAGTTGTAGGCCCATAGGTTGATCGTCAAGAAGACTCCGGAGCAGATCGACAAGATGGCTGCGGCAGGGGACATCCTCGTGCGCACGCTGGAGCTCGTCGAGCGCAAGATCCGGCCCGGCATCACGACCAAGGAGCTCGACGTGGCGGCGGAGAAGTTCATCCGTTCGCAGGGAGCCACGCCCGCGTTCAAGGGCTACCGCGGCTTTCCCGGCTCGCTGTGCATCTCGCCGAACTCGATGGTCGTGCACGGCATCCCGGGCAGCTACACCCTGCGCAAGGGCGACATCCTCTCCGTCGACTGCGGCGTCGTGCTCGACGGCTGGGTCGCGGACGCCGCACGGACGTTCGCGGTCGGGGCGATCTCGCAGACGGCGCGCAAGCTGCTCGACACGACCGAGAAGTCGCTGTTCGCCGCCGCCGAGCAGTGCCGGCCGGGCAATCGCCTCGGCGATGTGTCGCACTCCGTGCAGGCCGTCGTCGAGGCGCAGGGCCTGTCGATCGTGCGCTCGCTCGTCGGCCACGGCATCGGGCGCGCCATGCACGAGGACCCGCAGATCCCCAACTACGGCGCGCCCGGCAAGGGCGTCAGGCTCGAGGAGGGGATGGTCTTCGCGGTCGAGCCGATGGTCACCGCCGGACGCCATGGGGTGCGGCTCGCCGACGACCACTGGGCGATCTACTCCCAGGACGGCTCGCTCGCCGCGCACTTCGAGTTCACGATCGCCGTCACCGCGGACGGTCCGCGCGTGCTGACGCCGTGGCACCAATCGGGTCCCTGAGGCGCTTTGCTACCCTCATTGGTCGCGCTGCGGCAGGACGTTTCATGTCCCTGCGCGCGTTTCCTCACGTCTGCAAGAAGGGGCTCATGAAGGTACGACCGTCGGTGAAGCCGATGTGCGAGAAGTGCAAGATCATCCGCCGCCACGGTGCGGTGCTGGTCATCTGCTCAAATCCACGTCACAAGCAGCGCCAGGGGTAGTTGATGGCTCGCATCGCCGGCATCAACATCCCGTTGAACAAGCGCGCCGAGATCGGCCTGACGTACATCTATGGCGTCGGGCGGCCCACGGCCAACGAGATCCTGCGCAACACGAACATCGAGCCCGACCGCAAGGTCCGCGACCTCACCGAGGACGAGGTGTCCCGGCTGCGTGAGGCGATCGACGACCTCACCGTCGAGGGCGACCTGCGCCGCGAGCGCTCCCAGAACATCAAGCGCCTGATGGAGATCGGGTGCTACCGCGGCCTGCGTCATCGCCGCAACCTGCCCGTTCGCGGGCAGAACACGAAGACGAACGCCCGCACGCGCAAAGGGCCGAAGCGCATGCAGGTCGCCGGCAAGAAGAAGGCCACGAAGAAATGAGTTTCGAGAGGCCGGAGGCCCGCCTCGCTTCGCTCGCGCTCCGTCACGACAACGCGGGGCCGGACGCCCCGCGGAGGTAACCAGTCATGCCTGCTCCCAAGCGACCCCAGCGTGGCCGACGTAAGCCGAAGAAGAACATCCCGATCGGCCAGGCCCACATCAAGACTTCCTTCAACAACACGATCGTGTCGCTGTCCGACAAGGACGGCAACGTGATCGCGTGGGAGTCCGCCGGCGGCGCCGGCTTCAAGGGTTCGCGCAAGTCGACGCCGTTCGCCGCGCAGGTCACCGCCGATGCCGCCGCGCGCAAGGGCATCGAGCAGGGCCTGCAGAAGGTGGAGGTGTTCGTCAAGGGGCCGGGATCGGGCCGTGAGACCGCGATCCGCTCGCTGCAGGCCGCCGGCCTGGAGGTCACGGGCGTCAAGGACGTCACCCCGCAGGCGCACAACGGCTGCCGTCCTCGCAAGCGCAGGCGTGTCTGATGGCGCGTGACACCGGAGCACAGTGCAAGCAGTGCCGTCGCGAGGGGCAGAAGCTCTTTCTCAAGGGCGAGCGCTGCCTCACCGACAAGTGCGGCGTCGAGCGCCGGGCCTACCCGCCCGGCGACCACGGCCGCGGCCGCCAGAAGCAGTCGGAGTACCGCGTCCAGCTGCGCGAGAAGCAGAAGGCGCGGCGCTACTACGGCGTGCTCGAAAAGCAGTTTCGCATCTACTACGCCAAGGCCTCGCGGCAGGAGGGGATCACAGGCGAGAACCTGCTGGCGATCCTCGAGTCGCGGCTGGACAACGTCCTCGTGCGGCTCGGCTTCGCCGGTTCGCGCCGCCAGGCGCGCCAGTTCATCCGCCACGGCCACTGGCTCGTCAACGGCCGTCGCGTCGACATCCCGAGCTTCCAGGTCAGCGAGGGCGACGTGATCTCGGTCAAGGCGCAAACCCCCGTCGAGCCGCTCATCCGCGACGCCACGGAGCTGACCGCACAGGTCCCCGCATGGCTGCAGGCCGACCATGACTCCCTGACCGCAAAGGTGCTGCGCAAGCCCGAGCGCAGGGAGATCGCTGCTCCGGTCCAAGAGCAGCTCATCGTCGAGCTGTACTCGAAGTAACGCGATCTTCCCCGCAGCGTCGCGCGGTTCGCGCGCACGGATCGCGGCGCCGCAGCGCCCCCCAAGTGACACCCCGACGTTAGGACCCTGATGCTCGACTTCCAAGTCCCCCGGATCACCAGTGAGACGGTCGAGGAGAACCGTGGCTCGTTCACCATCGAGCCGCTCGACCGCGGTTTCGGCTACACGTTCGGCAACTCGCTTCGGCGCGTACTGCTGAGCTCGCTCGCCGGCGCCGCTGTCACCAGCGTGCGCATCGAGGGGGTCGCTCATGAGTTCTCGACGATCAAGGGCGTCAAGGAGGACGTCACCGACATCGTCCTGAACCTCAAGGGCATCGTCTGCCGGATGCACTCCGATGCGACCGAGGTCGAGGCCCCGCTCGTGGTCACCGGCCCAGGCGAGATCACCGCGCGTGACATCGACCTGCCGTCGGGCGTCGAGGTGCTCAATCCCGACGTCCACATCGCCACGCTCGAGAAGAAGACCAAGCTCGAGCTGTACCTCACGGTCGGCCGCGGCCGCGGCTACCGCCAGTCGGAGGACAACAAGTCTCCCGACCAGCCGATCGGCGTCATCCCGATCGACTCGATCTTCTCGCCGGTGCGGCGCGTCGCCTACGGCGTCGAGCCCGCCCGCGTGGGTCAGCGGACCGACTTCGACAAGCTGACGCTCGACATCGAGACCGACGGGTCGATCGATCCGCAGGCCGCGCTGCGCGAGGCGGCGGAGATCCTCATCGCCCAGCTGGCGATCTTCACCGACGCCGACCGCATCGAGGAGCTGCGCGCCGGTCCCGGCGGACAGCTCGAAGGCTCCAACGGCCACGGCACGCTCGCGGGCGCAGCCGGCGGCGGCGCCTCGGGCGGCCCGATGCACGACATCCTCATCGAGGAGCTCGAGCTCGGCGTGCGCTCGTACAACTGCCTCAAGCGCGCGGGCATCCAGACGGTCGGCGATCTCATCTCGAAGTCCGAGGGCGAGCTCAACGCGATCCCGAACTTCGGCAAGAAGTCGATCGACGAGGTGATCGAGACGCTGCACAACCGCGGCCTCGATCTCCGCGGCGACTGAACTAGACTGCTGCTCGGCTCATGCGCCACCAGAAGACACGCAACAAGCTCAGTCGCTCGTCGTCGCATCGCAAGGCGCTGCTGATGAACCTCTGCAAGGAGGTCATCGAGCACGAGCGGATCAAGACCTCCGAGGCGAAGGCCAAGGCCGTCAAGCCCGAGCTCGAGAAGCTCATCACGCTCGCCAAGCGCGGCGACCTGCACGCGCGCCGTCAGGCGCTCTCGACGCTCGGGCAGGACAAGTTCGTCGTGCATACGCTGTTCGCCGAGGTCGCGCCGCGCTATGCGGGTCGGTCGGGCGGCTATACGCGGATCCTGAAGCTGGGCCCTCGGCGGAGCGACTCCACCGAGATGGTCTACCTCGAGCTCGTCTAAGTTCTGTCGTACCGGGGCGGGGCGGGGAAGGGGTCGATCCGGCCCTGCGGGTGATTTCCGGCTCGACCCCTTCCCCGCCCCGCCCCTGCCGTGCTGTGCGGCTCGGGCCCATGTTCGCCTCCGTCTATGCCTGGGTCGATCCGGCCGTTCGGGTGATTTCCGGCTCGACCCCTTCCCCGCCCCGCCCCTGCCGTTGTTTGCGGCTCGGGCCCATGTTCGCCTCCGTCTGTGCTGGGCCAGCTCGGCCCTGGCAGCTAGGTTGCACGCGTGACCAGCCGCATGCTGCTTGAGTACGACGGGAGTGAGTTCGGCGGATGGGCGCGCCAGGACGGCCAGCGGACGGTGCAGGAGGAGGTCGAGAAGGCGTTTTCGACGATCCTGCGCGAGGAGGTCGCGCTGATCGTCGCGGGGCGCACCGATCGCGGCGTGCACGCGTGGGGGCAGGTCTGCTCCTACGAGCACGAGGCCGTCGACCCGCTGCGCCTCAACGCGCTGCTGCCGCGCGACGTGGCCGTGCTGGACTGCAATCCCGCGCCCGCCGGCTTCAGCGCGCGCCACGACGCGATCTCGCGGACGTACTGCTACCGCGTGCTGCACCGCCGCGCGCGCTCGGTGTGGCACGACAAGCGCGCCCTCTGGCACGGCTGGGAGCTCGACGTCGACGTGCTGCGCGACTGCGCTCGCGCGCTTCCCGGCGTGCACGACTTCACGGCGTTCACGCCGACGGACACCTACCACACGCGCTTCGATCGAACGGTGCTCGCCGCCGAGTGGCGGCGCGAGGGGGACCTGCTCGAGTTCTGGATCACCGCCGACACGTTCATGCGCCAGATGAACCGCATCCTCGTCGGCACGATGCTCGAGGTTGCGGGCGGGCGCCGCTCGCTGCAGGACTTCGTCGCGCTGCTGGATGGCGCCCCGCGCAGCGAGGCCGGCGGGACGGCGCCGCCACACGGCCTCGCCCTCGCGGCCGTCGGCTACCCCTGACCGAGCCGGGCGGACTCGCCCACTAGCCTCTGAGGCCCCCCATGAAGGTGCTGCTGACGAACGACGACGGGATCCACGCGCAGGGGCTGCAGACGCTGCGCCGCGCGCTGCTGCGCGTGCCCGGGATCGAGCTCGTCGTGATCGCGCCCGACGGCAACCGGTCGGCGACGGCGCGCTCGATCACGACGAGGCGCCCGCTGTGGGTCGAGGAGGTCACCTTCGACGACGGCACGATCGGCTACGCGACCGACGGCACGCCGGTCGACTGCGTGCGGCTCGCGAACCTCGGCCTCGTCGACGGCTTCGAGGCCGAGCTGATCGTCTCGGGGATCAATCACGGCGCGAACCTCGGCGACGACATCACGTACTCGGGCACGGTCGCCGCCGCGCTCGAGGGCGTCATCCTCGGGCTGCCGGCGATCGCCGTGTCACAGCAGTCCGATGCGCGCGAGATGGACTTCCGGCTGTCGGAGACCTTCGACTTCGAGGAGGGCGCGCGCTTCGTCGCGCGCGTGGTGGAGGAGATCGACGACGTGCCGCTGCCGACCGGCACGCTGCTGAACGTCAACTGCCCGGCCGGCGACGCCAGCGGCGTACAGGTCACGCGCCTGGGCAAGCGCATCTACCGCGACGAGTTGACGCTCACCGATCCCGAGCCCGCGTCCGACCCCGACCGCGCGCGCCCCGCGCGGCGCCGGCGTTACTGGGTCTACGGCAGCGACCACGGCTTCCACGACGAGCCCGGCACCGACCTGGCCGCGGTCGCCGCCGGCGACATCGCGGTCACGCCGCTGCACTTCGACCTCACCGACGCGGCGGGCATGGACGCGCTCGAGCGCCACAACCTCGGCCGTCTGCTCGCGCCCGCCGCCGAGGAGGTCGAGTGACGACCGCCGACGTGCAGCAGCGCGCCGCGGAGCTGCGCGAGCAGCTGCACCACCACGGCTATCGCTACTACGTCCTCGACGACCCCGAGATCGGCGACGACGACTACGACGCCCTGCTCGACGAGCTGCGCGCGATCGAGGCGGCCAACCCCGGGCTCGTCACGCCCGACTCGCCGACCCAGCGCGTCGGCGGCGAGCCGGTCTCGTCGCTGCCCAAGGTCCGCCACGAGATCCCGATGCTCTCGCTCGCCAACGCCCGCACGGAGGAGGAGCTGCGCGCGTGGATCGCACGGATGCGCGCGCACCTCGCGCGCGAGGGCATCGAGGAGCCGCGCTTTCAGTTCGTCGCCGAGCCGAAGATCGACGGCCTCGCGATCTCGCTGCGCTACGAGGACGGCGTCTTCGTGCAGGGCGCGACGCGCGGCAACGGCGAGATCGGCGAGGACGTCACGCACAACCTGCGCACGATCCCGACGATCCCGCTGAAGGTCGACGACGCGCCGCCGGTGCTCGAGGTGCGCGGCGAGATCTACATGTCGCTGAAGGACTTCGCGGGCCTCAACGAGCGCCGCGCGCAGGCCGGGCTGTCGACGTTCATGAACCCGCGCAACGCGGCCGCCGGCACGATCCGCCAGCTCGACCCGCGCCTGGCCAAGGACCGCCCGCTGTCGATGTGGTGCTACGGCATCGGCCGCGTCGACGGGATCACGTTCGCGGGCCACTGGGAGGCGCTCGAGTGGCTGCGCGAGCACGCCTTTCGCGTCAACGCCGACGTCAAGCTGCTGGACACCGAGGACGAGGTCGTCGAGCAGTGCCTCGCCTGGCAGGAGCGCCGCGGCAACCTCGACTTCGAGATCGACGGCGTCGTCGTGAAGGTGTCAGATCTCGAGTTGCAGCGGCGCCTGGGCGTCGTCGGGCGCGACCCGCGCTGGGCGATCGCCTGGAAGTTCCCGCCGACGACGAAGGTCACGACGCTCCAGGACATCATGTGGAACGTCGGCAAGTTCGGCGATCTGCACCCGTTCGCGGTGCTCGAGCCCGTCCACGTCGGCGGCGTGACCGTCAAGCTCGCGACGCTGCACAACGAGGAGGACCTCGCCCGCAAGGACCTGCGCATCGGCGACGAGGTCATCGTGCTGCGCGCGGGCGACGTCATCCCGCAGGTGCTCTCGCCCGCGCCGCATGCCGTCGAACGCCCCGACCGCGGCGACCCGCCGCGGCCGCCCGCGCGCTGCCCGAGCTGCAACACGCCGACAGTCAAGCCCGCGGACTCGGTCTTCACGATGTGCCCCAACCGGGTGTGCCCCGGGCGCCAGTGGCAGCTGCTCAAGCACTTCGTCTCGCGCGGCGCGATGGACATCGACGGGCTCGGCGAGAAGCAGGTCGCCCAGCTCCAGCAGGCCGGGCTCGTGCGCACGGCCGCCGACCTCTACCGCCTGACCGCCGAGCAGCTCATGCAGCTCGAGCGCTACGGCGAGGTCTCCGCGGCCCGTACCGTGCAGAACATCGCCGACTCCAAGCAGCAGCCGTTCGGCCGGCTGCTGTTCGCGATCGGCCTCGAGGAGGTCGGCTTCGTCACGGGCCGCAACCTGGCCCAGCGCTTTCGCTCGATCGACGCGCTGCTGGCGGCGAGCGCCGAGGAGATCGAGCGGACGCCGGGCGTCGGGCCGAAGATGGCCCAGCGCATCTGCGAGCAGCTCGCCGACGACCAGATGCGCGCCCTGATCGAGGACCTGCGCGCCGTCGGGGTGAGCATGACGCTGGAGGGCCCGCCTCCCGGCGAGGGTCCCCTCGCGGGAAAGACGTTCGTGCTGACGGGCACGCTGCCCGAGCTCACGCGCGAGGAGGCGACCGAGCGCATCGAGGCCGCAGGAGGAAAGGTCGCCTCCGGCGTGTCGAAGAAGACCGACTACGTCGTCGCCGGCGCCTCGCCGGGTTCGAAGCTCGAAAAGGCCGAACGGCTCTCGGTGCCGGTGCTCGACGAGCCCGGGCTGCTGGCCCTGCTGGCCTGAACGACCGGCTACCGCGACGACGGCGCCTGCGCTGCGCCCTCCTGCGGCGACGGGCTGGGCGCGCTGCTCAGGCGCGCGATCGCCGCGGCGATCCGATCCTCGCGCGACTTGGCGACGAACGTGTTGGCGCGGTTGAACATCAGCGCGAAGCCGATGTCGCGCCCGCCGGCGGCCAGACAGTAGCCGGCCAGCGCGCTGACGCCGCG
>CADCVQ010000153.1:608-15805 GCA_902806175.1 uncultured Solirubrobacteraceae bacterium | reverse complement strand
GCGGCGCGGGCGCAGCCTGGGGCGCCGGCACAGGCGACTGGCCGCGCAGCGCCGCCTCCAGCCGCTCGACGCGCTGCAGCAGCGCCTGCGTCGAGGGGTCGACCGCCGGCGCGGCGGCCTTCACGAGCGCGAGCTCGAGCTGCGTGCGCGCATCCGAGCCGTTCTTCGTCGCGTCCAGCGCGGCGGCCAGCAGGTCGAGCATGCGCGCGATCGCGCCGGTCCCGACGCGGCCGGACTGCTCCTGCAGGCGCGCGTCGCGCTCGGGCGTGATCCGCAGCTCGCCGGGGACGCCGCCGAGCGTCTGGACGATTAGCAGGTCGCGCGCGTGGGCCTCGAGGTCGCGCACGAAGCCGAGCGCGTCGCGGCCGGACGCCGTCAGCCGCGCGGCGGCCAGCAGCGCCGCGCGCGCGTCGCCGGCGGCGATCGCGTCGAAGGAGTCAAAGAGCAGGTCGGCGTCGGCGACGCCGAGGACCGCGAGCACGTCGTCGGTGGCGATCGTGACCGTCGACGCCGCGCCGTCCGCGCCTGCACTCGCGTACGTCACGAGCTGCTCGAGCGTGCCCAGCGCGTCGCGAAACGATCCCGTCGCGTGGCGCGCGAGCAGCGCGACCGCGTCTGGCGCGATGTCGATCCGCTCGCGCTCGGCGACGCGCCGCACGACGGCGGCGAGCTGCTCGACGGTCGGGCGCGCGAAGTCGAAGCGATGGCAGCGGTCGACGACCGTCGGCAGCACCTTCGTCGCCTCCGTCGTGGCGAGCACGAAGACCGTGTTCGGCGGCGGCTCCTCGAGCGTCTTGAGAAACGCGTTCCACGCCTGCGTGGAGAGCATGTGCGCCTCGTCGAGGATGTAGACCTTGTGGCGCCCGGCGAGCGGCGCGTAGACGACGCTGTCGCGCAGGTCGCGGATGTCGTCGACGGAGTTGTTCGACGCGGCGTCCATCTCGATGACGTCGAGCGAGGTCGCGGAGGCGATCGCGACGCACGAGTCACAGCGCCCACAGGGCTCGACCGTCGGGCCATGCTCGCAGTTCAGGCAGGCGGCGAGGATCTTCGCCATCGACGTCTTGCCGGTCCCGCGCGAGCCGACGAAGAGGTACGCGTGGTGCACCTTGTCCTGGTTGACGGCGTTGCGCAGCGTGCGCACGACGTGCTCCTGGCCGACCACGTCGGCGAACGTCCGCGGGCGATGGCGGCGGTAGAGCGAGGGGACGTCCGACACGAAGAACCGAGGATAGCTTCGCGGGCGGGCGGCGATACGGTCTGCCGCGATGGCTCGGATCCGCCTCGCGGCCGGTGTACTCGGCGGCGCCGCCGTGCTGCGGCTGCTCGCCGGCCCCGGGCTGGTCAACTACGACACGCTCTACGCGCTCGTCTGGGGTCGTCAGCTCGCGCACGGCGAGCTCCCCGACCTCGAGGTCGCGATCGCGCCGACGCCGCACCCGCTGGCGAACCTCGCCGCCACGCTGCTGTCGCCGCTGAGCTCACATGAGACCGGCGGGCTGCACGGCGAGCTCGCGGCAGTCGCCGCCGTCGGACTTGCGTACGTGTCGCTCGCGCTGCTGGGCTGGCTCGTCTTCGCGCTCGGGCGCGAGTGGTTCAACGCCGCGGCCGGCGTGCTCGCGGCGCTGATCGTCCTGACGCGCGTCCCCGTCCTGGATTTCGGGGCGCGCGCCTACGTCGACATCCCGTTTCTCGTCCTCGTGCTCGGCGCCCTGCTCGTCGAGACGCGCCGGCCGCGCGCCGGCGCGCCGGTGCTCCTGCCCCTGGCCGTCGCCGGGCTGCTGCGGCCCGAGGCATGGCTGTTCAGCGGTGCGTACCTGCTGTGGCTGCTGTGGCCGGGCCTGCGCGCGGCCGCACGCCGCGCCGGACCGCGCCGCGCCGCCGCGTGGCGCGATGCCGCGCCGCTCGTCCTGCTTGCCGCGAGCGCGCCGCTGCTGTGGGCGCTGCACGACCTGCTGCTGACGGGAAACCCGCTGCACTCGCTGACCGGTACGCGCGACAACGCGGCGCTGCTCGGCCGCGTGACGGGGATCGAGCACGTGCCGGCCGCGGTTCCGCGCAGGCTCGGCGAGATCCTCCGCGAGCCGGTGCTGCTGGCGGCGGCCGGCGGCGGGCTGCTGGCGCTGGCCTGGCGCCGCGATCGCCGCGTGCGCCTGGGCGCGTGGGCGGGGGCGCTCGCGCTGGGCGCGTTCTGCGTGCTCGCCGCCGCCGGGCTTCCGATCATCACCCGCTACCTGCTGCTCAGCGCGACGCTGCTGGCGATCTTCGCCGGCGCCGGCGTGTTCGGCTGGCTTGAACTGCCGCCGGGCCGCGAACGCACCTGGTGGGCGCGGTTCGCGGCCGTCGCGCTCGTCGCGCTGCTGGTCTTCGTCCCCAGCCAGATCGGGCGGATCGACCGTCTGGGCGACGCGCTCGCCAGGCAGGAGGCGATCCAGCGGTCGCTCGGCGAGCTCGTCGCAGAGCAGCGGCTGCAACGGCCGGTGGCCGTACCCAACCGGCGCCCGATCCCGCTGCTCGCGCTGTGGCTCGAGCTCGACCCGGGCGAACTCGTCGACGCGCAGGAGGACGGGCTTTCGCAGCGCGGCAGCTACCTCGTGCCGGCAGACGGGCAGGTCGCGCGCGACTACATCCTCGACCGCCGCGACCGCGACAGGCGCATCGCGCCGCCGCCGCCGCGCTATCGGCTGCGCAAGACCAACAGGGAATGGCGCCTCTACGAGAGATCAGTTGCGATCGCGGCGCGCCGCGATCACGATACGGCCCGTTGAGTCGTCGCACATCCTTTCTGATCGCGCTTGTCGTGTCGCTCGTGGCCAGTGCTCCGGCACTCGCCGCCGAACCCTCACGCGAGGCCTCGCAGGAGCGCATCGTCGGCGGCACGCCGACGACCGCGCCCTGGCCCGCGCAGGGGTACCTGCGGTCGCCGGAGGGCATCTGCGGGGCGACGCTCGTGAGCGGTCTTCATCTGCTCACCGCCGCACACTGCGTCACCGACCGCAACGGCGCCGTGATCGACCCGGGCAGCCTGTCGGTGATCCTCGGCCACAGCGATCTCTTGCGTGCCGGCCCCGGCGACGTGTACGCGATCGCGCCCGGCGGCGTGACGCGTCATGCCGGCTTCGGGATCATCAACCGCGGCATGACGAACGACCTCGCGCTGCTGCGGCTCGATCGCCCGGCGCCGTTTGAGCCACTGCGACTGATCGCGCCGTCGGAGACGGCGCTCTGGGCGCCGGGGACGATCGCGACCGTCCTGGGCTGGGGCAGGACCTGCTCGCAGACCTGCCCGACCGTCACGCATCTGCGACAGGCCGGCGTGCCGATCGTCGCCGACGGCACGTGCGGTGGTCGCTACGCGCCAGTTCCCGGGAGCTTTGACGCAGCCACGATGCTCTGCGCCGGAAGCGGCGAGTCGGACACCTGCCAGGGGGACTCGGGCGGGCCGCTGATGGTTCCCCGGGTGGACGCGTTCGTGCTCGCCGGCGTCACGTCCTGGGGCCTTGGTTGCGCGGATCCGCGCTACCCCGGCGTCTACGCGCGGCTCGGCGCGCGCGCGCTCAACGACTGGGTGCGCGCGCGCATCCCGACCGCCGCGATCAGCGTGACGCCGCGCGCGCCGGATCCCGGCACGGACGTCCTGCTGACCGCGACCCGCGCGCACCCGGCGGGGCAGACGCCCACGTTCCTCTGGGACCTCGACGACGACGGCCAGTACGACGACGCGGGTGGCGCGACCGCGACCCTGCGCGGAATCTCCGCCGGCTCGCACGTCGTACGGGTGGAAGAGACGTACGCAGACGGCGATCGGGCGCTTGCCCGCGAAGTCGTCACCACGGCCGGCAGCCCGCCGCCACCGCCGCCGCCTCCCCCGCCGCCACCGCCGAGGCCCGAGCCGCCTCCGCCGCCGGACCAGAACGACACGCACCAGGAGGCCGGGCGGCAGGACCCGATCCAGGACGCGCCGCCTCCTCCCGCTGGCGAGCGCTTGACTGTCTCGCCGCCGCTGGCCGGTCTCGTCACGGCACCGAAGCGCCTGCGCCTGCGCAGCCTGCTCGACCGGCGCTTCACGGTCCGCATCCGCTGCGCGGCGGCCTGTGCTGTGCAGGCGCGCCTCGTGCTCGACGCCAGGAGCGCGCGCCGCGCCGGCCTGACGAGGCGCGTCGGCGTCAGCACGACGATCGGCCGCGGCAGCGACCTGCGCACGCGGGCGACGAGCTTCAACCTCACGATCACGCTGACGCCGCGCGCCGTGAAGGCGCTCAGGCGCCTGCCCCGCGCCACGTTGCGCCTGCGCATCAGCGCGAGCGGCGGGACGCGCGACGCGGCGCTGCAGCGCTCGATCTCCTACCTGCGCTGAGCACAGGCAGGAGCAGCGAGAAGAACAGTGGACCGTGCACCCTCCTCCGAGGCACCGTCTCCGGGCGCTTGCGCCTGCGATGGCTCCGGCCTGGGCACTCCCGCTGCGCATGTCGGAGACCGCTTAAGGCTGCTTCCTTCCGGACCTGACCTGATTCACGGGCCGACACCGCGCGGGACCCGGGCCATCAGCACCACCTCACGCGGGCTGACCCCGAAGGCCGCGCCCCTCGAGAGGGGATTCGGCCTCGCTATAGCGGATTACGAGCGACAGGGCACCGCTGACTCCCCGCCTAGCACGGTCCGCCGTCGAGTCTATCCGTCGCGTAGGGTGCGCGGGCGTGACCCGCAAGACCGTCCTCTGGTGCATCACCGTCTTCTTCGGCGCCTCGATCGCCTTCCAGGCGATCAAGTCGGCGACGCAGGACAGCCCGGAGGGCGTCTCGCTCGGCCTGCAGGCAGCGGCTCTCGTGCTCATGATCGTCGCCGTCGTGCTCATCGTCCGCAGGCGCACGTAGCGCTTGCATTCTTGTGTGAGTGAGTGCATACTCACTTCGTCCATGGCTGCCCCCCGAACACTGTCCACCGCCGACGAGCGCCGCGAGGAGATCCTCGAGGCGGCCGAGCATGTCTTCGCCGCGCGCGGGCTGCACGGCACGCCGACGATGGAGATCGCCAAGGCAGCCGGCATCTCGCAGGCTTACCTGTTTCGCCTGTTTCCGACGAAGGCCGAGCTGTTCACGGCGCTTGTCGAGCGCTGCAACCGCCGCATCGAACGCACCTTCGTCGATGCGGCCGCGGCCGCTCGCGAGGCCGGCGCGCCGGTGATGGCGGCGATGGGCCTCGCGTATGTCGGGCTGCTCGCCGACCGCCGCCTGCTGCTCAACCAGCTGCACGCGCACGCGGCGTGCGACGACCCGGCGATCCGCGACCAGATGCGGCGCGGGTTCGCACGCCTCGTCGAGATCGTGGAGCGCGAGACGGGCGCCGAGCCGCAGGAGGTGCGCAACTTCTTCGCCCACGGGATGCTGCTCAACGTCCTCGCCGCGATGCAGGCGCGGGAGGTCGACGAGCACTGGGCGCAGGTGCTCAACCCGGCCCACGACGTCGATGATTGCCGCTGACGAGCCTCTCTCTTTTTGCCTGCGAACTGTGTGATTGCTCACTCTGCACCGGGAGGATGACCGCCATGCCCGCCGCAACCGACAAGCCCCGCTCGGCCTGGACGCTCGCGATCGTCTCGATCGCGCTCTTCATGACGGCACTGGACAACCTCGTCGTCGGGGTCGCGCTGCCATCGATCCGCGTCGACCTCGGTGGATCGATCGAGTCGCTGGAGTGGACCGTCAACGCCTACACGCTGACGTTCGCCGTGCTGCTCATCACCGGGGCCGCGCTCGGCGACCGCTTCGGGCGCAAGCGGATGTTCGTCGTCGGGCTGGCGATCTTCACCGTCGCGAGCGCGCTCGCGGCGCTTGCACCGAGCATCGAGGGGCTGATCGCGGCGCGCGCACTGCAGGGCCTCGGCGCCGCGATCGTCCTGCCGCTGACGCTGACGCTGCTTTCCGAGGCCGTCGCACCGGACAAGCGCGGGATGGCGCTCGGCATCTGGGCCGGCGTGAGCGGGCTCGGCGTCGCGCTCGGGCCGTTCGTCGGCGGCGCCGTCGTCGAGGGCATCGCCTGGCAGTGGATCTTCTGGCTCAACGTCCCGATCGGCTTGGTTCTGCTGCCGCTCGCGGCGCGCCGCCTGACCGAGTCGCACGGTCCCGCCCGCCGGCTCGACCTGCCGGGCCTGCTGCTGGCGGGCGGTGGCCTCTTCGGCCTGACGTTCGGAATCGTGCGCGCGACGGCGCTCGGCTGGACGTCGCCCACCGTGATGATCTCGATCGGCGCGGGCGTCGCCCTGCTCGCGACCTTCCTGTGGTGGGAGAGGCGCGCGCCAGCGCCGATGCTGCCGCTGCGCTTCTTTCGCTCGCGCGCGTTCGCGGCATCCAACGGCGTCTCGTTCGCGATGTTCTTCGGCGTCTTCGGCGCGATCTTCCTGCTGTCGCAGTTCTTTCAGACCGCCCAGGGCTACTCGCCCTTCGAGGCCGGCCTGCGAACGCTGCCGTGGACGGGAATGCCGATGATCGTCGCGCCGATCGCCGGGCTTCTGAGCGACCGCATCGGCTCGCGGCCGCTGATGGTCGCCGGCTTGGCGCTGCAGTCGATCGCGCTCTTCTGGCTGGCCGCGATCTCCGGCCCCGACACCGCCTACTCGAGCCTGATCGCGCCGTTCGTCATCGCCGGGACGGGCATGGCGCTCGTCTTCGCGCCGTCAGCGAACGCCGTGCTCGGGTCCGTCCGCCCCGAGGAGGCCGGGCAGGCGTCCGGTGCGACGAACGCGATCCGCGAGCTTGGCGGGGTGATGGGCGTGGCGGTACTGGCGACGGTGTTCAGCGCGCACGGCTCCTACGCGACGCCGCAGGCGTTCAGCGACGGCGTCGTCGCCGCGCTGCCTGTCGGCGCGGCGGTGCTCGCGCTGGGCGCCGTCATCGCGCTCTTCGTGCCCGGCCTGCGGGCGCGGCGCGCGCCCGCGATCACCGCACCGGCGCCACCGACCGCACCGGCCGCCGAGTTCACCGGCTAGCGCAGCAGGCGCAGGATGACGTTCGACGTGCCGGCCGCCGTGCGCCGGATCCGGCTGACGTACGCGGCGTCGGGCGCGAGCGCGGTGCTCCACAGCGTGATCGTGACGCCTTGCGGCGCGCGCGCGGGCAACCGCGGGGCGCGCCCGCGCGGATAGCCCTCGTCGTGGCGTTTGCGGCCCGGCTCGTGGCCCGGGTCGCGACGCACCGTCGCGTGCATCGTCAGCAGGCTGGCGTCGCGATCGCCCCTGCGGGCGCGGCGCGGACCGAGCAGGACCTGCTGGCGCTCGGCGCTCGAGCGGATGTAGAGCAACCGGCCATCCTGCTCGGATGGGTTGAGCAGCTGCGCCCCGTCGCGCCCCGTGCGCAGCGTCGTGCGCCGCCGCGTCGGCAGGTAGATCTCCTCCAGCCGGCTGCCCGTGCGCTGGCCGACGTGGAACACGACGCGGTCGCCCTCGATGGACGGGCGGCCGATGCGGTCCGGCGCACCGACGCGCCGGATGTCGAACAGCCGATCGGGCGCCCGCAGGTCGACCGCGCGCAGCACGTCGCCGGCCGGTTCGCGGGCGCGCCACGCCAGCCAGCGCGCCGAGATCGCCGGCTCCTCGGCGCCGGGCGCCTGCAGCCGCAACCGCTCGCGCAACGTGAAGCGGTCGGCGACGACGAGCGCCTCCCCCTCGCGCCAGACGAGCGCGTCGGGACCGAGCGCCGGATCGCTTCCCGGTAGCGGCAGCGGCTGGCCGGCGCCGTGCACGACGAGCCCGTTGCCGCCACCGGGCAGCTGCCAGGCGATGGAGCCCGCGATCGTGCTGGGATCCGTGCCGTTGTCGGTGAGCACGCTCTGAGTGGCGGCGTTCGCGGGCACGCCGGCGAACGCGAGCACGAGCGCCGCGACGCCGAGTGCCAGCGCGCCGGCGGCGCGGATCGTCCGCAGGACGCCGGGCCGCTCGGCCATCCCCGCAGCGATGTCCACCCCGCGCGCAGTCTCCTGCAGCGGCGCGAGCACGACGACCGGCAGGATCCGGCCTGCCGCGAAGGCCAGGCCGACGGCGAGGCCGGCGGCGGTGTCGCCGAGCACGAGGCAGACGCCGGCCAGCGCGTAGACGGCGAAGGAGAGCACGAACGTCGTGAAGCCCAGGCCGAGCAGGACGCCGTAGAGGCCGGCGGCGACCGGCACGGGCAGCACGCGCCGCCACGACTCGGGCACCTGGCGGCGCACCTGCGGGACGATCCGCCGCCCGCCGACGCCGCCGGCCGCGGCGACCAGCAGCAGCGCGACGGCGAGCGTGGCCGCTGCCCCCTGACCCGCGCCGAGCCAGCCGCCGAGCACGGCCAGGCCTCCGAACGTCACGACGCCGCCCGCGAGCGCGCCGAGCGCGAACGTCACGCAGGCGAGCGCCGTGATCCGCATGCGCTGGGCGTAGCCGTGCGGGCCGAGCGTGTCGACCATCGAGAATCCGCACGGCGACCAGGCACCGGCGAGGCCGGCGACGAGCGCAGCGCCGGCAAGCGCGATCAGCACGGGACCTTCGTCTGGAAGTACATGACGCAGAACACCTTGCGCCTGCCGTAGCAGTAGCCGCGCAGTCCACGGTCGCCGTTGATGCGCCGCGACCCCGTCGTGCAGCAGTCCTGCAGCTTGCGCACGTGGCCGTTGCAGCAGCGATACCACGCGCCGTCGGTGCGGACGGTGATCTTGTAGCGCTTGCCGGCGGCGCGACAGACGCGCGTGCGCGTCGCGGCCGGCAGCGGCCGGGCGTCCGGATCGAGCAGCGGCGCGCCGGCGTCGTCGAGCGGCGCGCCGGCCTCGTCGATCAGGCGCCCGAGATCGTCGACGGGCTTGCCGTCCTTCGCGCGCAGCGGAAGGCCGTAGCGGTCGATCCGCGGCAGGCCCGTCGGGTGCGGGCACCCATCGGTCGTGTAGATGTGGCCGCAGAAGTGAAAGGCGTCGGCGTCCCCGGGCGCGACGAGCGAGCCGACCATCCGGCCGGCGGTCACGGCAGCGACGGCGGCGCTCGCGCTCTGCAGAAAGCTGCGCCGCGAGCTCGGCCGCTCTGGGTGCTCGATCTGCGCGCGCCGGCCATTGCCCGCTGCGACGACGGATGCCAGCTGCGCGCGCGTGTTGACGGTGCCCTTGGCGAGCACGGTTCCGTCGGCCGCGAGCGCGACCGCGAACGGCGCACCGGGCACGGCGGCGGCGGCCCACGCGTCCGCGTCGGCGACCTCGTCGTAGATTGCGGCGCCGAGCCGCCGCGCCAGGGGGATGAGGGCGCGGCACAGCCGGCAGCCGTCGGCGACGAACAGCGCGAGCGGCGCGCCTCTCGCGTCGAACCGCGCGCCGATGTTCGGCCCCTCGCCGGCGACCTCGAGCGCCCGGGCGGGCCGCCGGGCCCGGACCACGAGCCCGGCCATGAGCGCCAGCGTGAGCAGCCCGGTGGCAAGGGCCGGCGGCGCCTCGGACGCAGGAGCAAGCGCGAGCAGGGCCGCCGCGGCGGCGAGCAGGCCACTGCGCGCGACCGACCCCCACGACAGATGCCCGCGCGCGCCGAAGCAGCCGCACGGAGCCCCGCTTCGGCCACCGGCGATGGCGCCCGACTGCGCGATCGCGAAGGCGGCGAGCACGCCGCCGGCAACCCAGGCCGGTGCGGCCGTCGGCGCAGCCAGCAGCCCGGCTGCGAGGCCTGCCTCGAGGGCGACGAGCGGCAGCCAGATCCAGCGCGCGGGGCGGCCGCGCAGGCCGAAGGTCTCGGCAGCGACGGCGGTGCCAGTGCGGTCTGCGAGCTTCAGCGCCGCAGCGCCCAGAAGCGCCGCGCCGACAAGCGCCGCGAGTGGGGCGTAGACCAGCACCTCCAGGCGAAACTAACGCATCCCCGGCGTCGCAGCGCCGCCGGCCCGAGGGCCAATCGTGGTCGACAGTGCATGAGCTTGTCGCGAGCGTGAGGATCCTCGCTTGCGCGGGCAAGCGTGGACCGCCACGCCTGCGGGATCGCATCGGCGTTGGAGTACACAGAGGACGAAGCGCCACGTCTCGGTCGGCGACGGCGATCTCCGCCACAGCCACACCATGCTTCCATGCCGGCGCGAGCACCAAGCCACGGCGGCCGCGTCCGCGGTGGCTGCTGGACCGCTGCCCGACGGGCTATTAGGATTGGTCGTGCATGACCAAGCACCTCCACACCCTCGTCACCCACGCCGCGGACGTCTGATCAGGCGCCCGGGGCAGCGCCCGGGCACCGACGCCGTACTCGTGTCCCTGACGAATCCGTGGAGGATCTCACCTTGCATGCCTCAACCGCCGGGATCGGCCGGCGACCGGATCTCGACGCCGAGCTGGCTCAACTCGCCGGCGACGGCTACACCGCCGTCCGCGTGCTCGCGCAGCACCGCGGGCGCTGGCTCGTCTCAGACGGGCTCGACGACGCGCCACCGCGGCTCGTCGCTGCGC
Organism: uncultured Solirubrobacteraceae bacterium; assembly: GCA_902806175.1. Classification (GTDB taxonomy): domain Bacteria; phylum Actinomycetota; class Thermoleophilia; order Solirubrobacterales; family Solirubrobacteraceae; genus CADCVQ01. The sequence goes on along the minus strand of CADCVQ010000153.1, from coordinate 5,377 downwards.
GCGGGCGGCTGCGCGCGGCGGGCGGTGCTCCGACCACCGGCGACTGGGTCGCGATCGACGGCGACGGCGTGATCGCGGCGGTACTCGAGCGCCGCGGCGTGGTCGTGCGGCGCGCTGCGGGCGCGCCGGTCGCGGGGCAGGTGCTGGCGGCGAACGTCGAGCTCGTGCTCGTCGTGGAGCCGCTGCCCGAGCCAAACGAGCGCCGTGCGGAGCGGATCATCGCCCTGGCGGCGTCGGGCGGCGTGCCGGCCGCCCTCGTCCTGACCAAGGCCGACCTCGCCGAAGACGGCGGCGCGGTCGCGCGCCGGATGGCGCGTGACCTCGGCCTGGCCGACGGGATCGCCGTCAGCGTCCACGATCCCGACTCGCTGACCGTGCTGTGGTCGCTGCTCGAGCCCGGCACGACGAGCGTCCTGCTCGGTCCGTCGGGCGCCGGCAAGTCGACGCTCGTCAACGCCCTGCTCGGCTTCAACCGCCAAGCGATTGGCGAGGTCAGCGAGCACAACGGCGGCCGCGGGCGCCACACGACCGTGACGCGCGACCTGCTGCGGATGCCCAACGGCGCGCTGCTGATCGACACGCCCGGGATCCGCGAGGCCGGGTTGTGGGACGGCGGCGTCGGGCAGTCGTTCGCCGACATCGAGGAGCTCGCCGCGCGCTGTCGCTTTTCGGACTGCCAGCACAACGGCGAGCCGGGCTGCGCGGTGCGCGCCGACGGCGACCCCGAGCGCGTCGCGGCCTGGCAGAAGCTCGAGCGCGAGCAGGCCTGGATCGAGGACCGCCGTGCGGCGTCGCTGGCGCGCGAGCGCAGCGGCCGGCGCTTTGAGGTCACGCAGCGCGAGGCGCGGCGGGCCAAGGGCGGGCGCTGACGCGGCCGGTTGGGGCCGCGGGCACGTGGCGCCTTTCGCGGTCTCAGCCCGCGTCAAGCGCCACACGTCGCGCGGTTCCGGCTATCCGCCGCGGGACTGCACGAGGTCCAGGCACACGACGCAGTAGGGCCACGGCGGGTTCCACGGCCAGCCCGTCACATCCTTGCCGCACAGCGCGGTGTCCGGATCCTCCTCGGTGACGATGTGGCAGATCTCCTCGCCGTGGTTCGTCGGACCCTCGACGCGGCGATCCTGCGGGACGGTGCGAGGCATGCTGCAGCGCAGGGTGCCACGGCGCCGCCCCGCGCGCCAGCCCGGTCTCGTAGAATCGTCGGCCCCTGGGGCGCGTAGCTCAGTGGGAGAGCGCTCGCTTCACACGCGAGAGGTCGCAGGTTCGAAACCCGCCGCGCCCATGAGGAGGAAGTAGCTGCAAAGTCGACACTTCCGATGTTCCGACCCTACAGCCAACTGCGATCAATCGGCTGCTGACGGGCCGTTCGATGGCCTAAATTTCCTCAGCGAAGGCTCCCCCGACTCTCGAACCCGGTGTCGGACGACACGTCCGCGGGCCCTCAAGCGATCTCGAGCCTCAACGGCTGGCCATTGACGGCGAACCCGGAATCGAACGTACACTCGGCGCAACGTGGCTACGAATGTCCATTGCTGCGGACGGAATGCCCCCGTGGCGAGCGATGAGTGCGAGAGGGAGTGACCGAGCCGCCAGTTCCCGCACGGATCTACCACATCACCCATGCGGACAATCTGGCGTCGATCCTGTCCCACGGCGGCCTGCTGTCCGACGCCGAGATGATCGCGCGCGGTGGCCCGCAGGTCGCCGTCGGGATGAGCACGATCAAGCAACGTCGCCTGCGCTTGCCGGTCAAGTGCCACGCGGGCGACTACGTGGGCGACTATGTGCCGTTCTACTTCTGCCCTCGGTCGATCATGCTCTACCTGCTTCACATGGGCAACCACCCCGAGCTCAGCTACCGTGGCGGACAAGGTCCCATCGTGCATCTCGAGGCCGACCTGGAGGCCACGATACGCTGGGCCGAATCCGCGGGCGCGAGGTGGGCGTTCAGCCTCTCCAACGCCGGAGCCGCGTACGCAGAGTTCAGGCGTAGCCTCCGGCATCTCGGCGCCGTCGATTGGGCGGCCGTCGCCAACCCGGACTTCAGATCGCCGGCGGTCAAGGAGGGCAAGCAGGCGGAGTTCCTCGTTCAGCGATTCGTCCCGTGGCACCTCGTCGAGCGCGTTGGCGTCCACGGCGCGCCGATCCAAGCTCGGGTGCTCACCGCACTCGCGGATGCCGCGCATCGGCCGTCGGTCGATGTCCTCCCCCATTGGTACTTTTGACGTGGTCGTGGTCGAGTACACACAGGGCGACATCCTTCAAGCCGATACCGAGGCCCTCGTAAACACGGTCAACTGCGTCGGCGTCATGGGACGCGGTATCGCGTTGCAGTTCAAGACGGCCTACCCCGCCAACTTCAAGGCCTACGCGCGCGCCTGCAAGCGGGGTGAGGTCCAGCCCGGCCACATGTTCGTGTTCGACACGGGGCAACTCGCGCCGCGTTGGATCGTCAACTTCCCGACCAAGCGCCATTGGCGCGGCAAGAGCCGCATCGAGGACATCGAGGCCGGACTGGTCGCCTTGGCGCAAGAGATCCAAGCTCGTGACATCCGGTCCATCGCGATCCCGCCACTAGGCAGCGGTCTCGGTGGACTCGACTGGCTCGACGTGCGACCCCTGATCGAGGGCGCACTGGCCGACCTCCCCGGCGTGAAGGTCGTCGTCCACGAGCCATCGGGCCGCCCCGCGGACACTCGACCGAAGCACCTGACGCCCATTCCGAAGATGACCGCCGGGCGCGCCGCACTGGTCGGGCTCATGAGGCGCTACCTGGCCGGTTCGATGGACCCGTCGATCAGCCTCCTCGAGATCCACAAGCTCATGTACTTCCTGCAGGCGGCTGGCCAGCCCCTCAAGCTGCGCTACGTCAAGGCGCCGTACGGCCCGTACGCCGAGAATCTTCGGCACGTGCTTCACGCCATCGACGGGCACCTTATCGCCGGCTACACAGGCGAAGGCGACGCCCCTACCGAGCAGATAACCCTCCTGCCCGGCGCCGTGGATAAGGCCAGCGCCTTCCTCGACGCGCACCCCAGCACCGGCGATCGATTCGATCGCGTCACCGAGCTGGTCGATGGCTTCGAGACCCCTTTCGGCCTCGAACTGCTCGCGACCGCACACTGGGTCGTGGCTCACGAGCATGCGCGAACCGAACACTCGATCACGGATGCGATCTACGACTGGAACGCAGGCAAGGCGCAGTTCACACGCCAGCAGATCGGCATCGCGGTCGACCGGCTCCGCACCGGTGGCTGGCTGGCCGACAACGTATAAATCCAGCCGTCTGCGAGCGGAATCGAGCCGACGTCAGGCCGGCTCGCGATCCCGACCTACCGACACGCGCGTCACAACCGGGGCATGCCGGTACTGCGGTGCACGGACGACGACTGCGGACATCGGTGAGAGCCATCAGCTGGGCAAGCTGAGTGCTCGTTTGGTCGGCACGAGATCAGCCCCATGACCCGCACGTTCGGCAGCGGTTCTCGCGGCCTGGTTAGCAGGGGAGCAGAAACGCGGGAGGTTCGGCTAGTGGAAGTGCGCGGGTGGGAACGTTGCGCTGAGCGGTCGTCGTGAGTCGTTTGTGAAGCGGTCGGCGGTCGCTTCGGCGTGCGGTGACGGCACGCCCCGATGGCTGCGATCGCGAGGAGCGCGACGCTGGCTACTGGCGCCGCGCAGTCCAGCGGGACGGTCAGGGCCGCGCTGTCCAGCTGCGCGACGGAGGTGCGTTACTGCAAGCCGGGGGCCACGAGCAGTTGCTCGTCGCCTGAACCGGATCGCCTGTCGCCGAGCGCGAGGGCGATCAGTCGGGCGAGCGTCAGGGCGGCGAGCGTCGAGCCCGCTGCCAGAATTGGGGTCTGCCAGGTCCAGTCCAGCGCGGCGCCGAGCGGGATCGCGTTGCCGAACGCGTGCACCGCGATTCCGGGGTACAGCGAGGCGGTGGCGTGATACAGCAGGCACAGCCCGATGCCGAAGACGATGACCGGCGCGATCAGCCCGAGCGGCACCCATCCGATGTGAGCTGCGGCAAACAGGACGCCCGTCGTGACCGCTGCCGGCCACAGGCCGAGCCGGTTGCGCAGCGCGCGAAAGGCGTAGCCACGGAACAGGACCTCTTCGCCGAGCGGCCCGAGGATCGTCAGCACGGTGATCAAGACCAGCACGGTCAGGGTTCCGTCGGTACCCAGCCGCTCGGTTAGCGCCTGGCCCTCGTTGCCGTCGAGTCCGAGCGCCGCGATCCACAGGACGGTCAGCGCGGTCAGCGCGAACCAGACCGCGACCGCGAGCGCGATCGCCCGTCGCAGGGGCGGGCGTCGCAGTCCGAAGTCGCGGGCCGTTGGTGTGTCGTGCAGGTTGGCCAGCAGCAGCGCCAGGGCGACCGGCGCGACGGTGAGCAAGATCAGCGCGCCGGCCGCCAGTGGGTCTGCGCCGTTGTCGGTGACGGTCGCGCGTCCGGCGAGCGCCAGCGCGACGGCTGCGACGAACGCCGGCGCGACCGTCCATGGCTTCCACGAGGCCGCGCCGACGACCGGCGGCGAGCGACGTGTTGCCGCCGGCTCGCCCGCACACAGCCGGCCGGACCCCGGTGGGGAAGGATCGGCCACGGTCGTCGGAGGTTATGCGTCGCGCGACCGCGCGACGATCGCGCAGAGGGCAGCGAGGGTCAACATGAGCGGCCCGAAGAAGTAGATGTGCCAGTCGCGGGCGTAGGCGTCGGGGGTCTGGATGAGGTTGGTTACGCCGGCGAGCGCGAACACGGCGACGAGGAC
>CADCVQ010000153.1:0-598 GCA_902806175.1 uncultured Solirubrobacteraceae bacterium | reverse complement strand
GGGGGAGCGGCACGGCCAGGACGCCGATGCGCGCCAGCAGCAGCACGGCTGCGCAGGCGATCAGGACGGCGACGACGGCGCTCGCGGCCTGTGGTGGGAGCTCGGGTGAGCCGTATGCGGTCGCGGCTCCCCATGTCCCACCGGCGCCCCAGTAGGCGTGAACTCCGCAGACGAGCAGGAGGATCGCGGCGCCGGCGTGGCCCGCGGCCGTCGTGATCGACGTCCGCGCGACACGTGCGCTCCCGTCGGTCATGTCGGCGCTCCCGGCGTTGGTCGATGCGGTATGGGCGGCGGGGGTCATCGGTCCTCCTGAGGATGGGCAGCAAATGGGGCAGGACGTGAGGAGCGGCGCCGCCGCGGGACGCTGGCGGCCGGTGCTTCGTTGTGGCGTGTCCGCCATGCCGTGACCGCGAAGCTGAGGCCGAGCACGACGAAGCAGGTGTAGACGTAGAAGTAGATCGCGGGCGAGAGCATCGGACCGGGTTGGCCGGCGACGGCGCTGGCGACGGTCCCGGCGAGGCTGAGCAGGCCGACGGAGGTCATGATCGCGAAGCCCAGCCATGCCAGCGACGCGCGTAGGCGCCGCGGGATTCGGCGG
>CADCVQ010000152.1 GCA_902806175.1 uncultured Solirubrobacteraceae bacterium | reverse complement strand
TCGCCCGCTGGCTCGCGCGCCGCGGCGTCGCCGTCGCCGGCCCCATGCGCGGCCGCACGCTCGCGCTGCTCGTCGCGATCAACGGCGCCGGCTGGGTCGCCACCGGCTGCGGCGTGGCGCTGCTCGCGGACGGGCTGCTCGGCGCGGCCGCACCGAGCGCATTCGTGCTGCTCGGCGCCTTCGCGCTGTCGCTGACCGTCGGCGCGCTCGTGCCGCTGCTGCCCGCGGGGATCGGCCCGCGCGACGCTGCCCTCGCGCTCGCGCTGGCGCCGGTGGTCGGCCCCGGCACCGCGGCGCTGCTGACGATCGCGCTGCGCGCGGTGTCGTTCACGGGCGAGATGGTCGCGGTCGCGGTCGCGGAGGTGGTGGCGCTGCTGCGCGCACGGCGCGAGCGGCACGCCGAGCCGGTGGGCCATGGCGCGGGGCGCACGCCCTACCGGGCGCTCGCGCCGGACGCCCGCACGATTGTCGTCGTCCCGACCTACGAGGAGCGAGATTCGCTGCCGCTGCTGCTGGAGCGCTTCGCGCCGACCGGCATGGAGCTGCTGATCGTCGACGACAGCTCACCCGACGGGACCGGCGAGCTCGCCGACGAGCTCGCCGCGACACGGCCGTGGATGCACGTGCTGCACCGCGCCGAGAAGGACGGCCTCGGGATGGCCTACCGCGCCGGCTTCGCCTGGTGTCTGGAGCGCGACTTCGAGGTCATCGGCCAGATGGACTGCGATCTCTCGCACCCGCCCGAGAAGCTTGTCGAGATGCGCGCGACGCTGCTGCAGCGCGAGGCGGGGCTCGTGCTGGGCTCGCGCTACCTGCCGGGCGGCGGGACGGACGGCTGGAGCACGACCCGCCTCGCGCTCAGTCGCGTGGGCTGCAACGCGTCGCGCCTCGCGCTCGGCCTGCCGTTCAGCGACCTCAGCGGCGGCTTGAAGATGTGGCGCGCCGAGTGCCTGGCGGCAATCGACATGGACGAGCTGCTCAGCACGGGCTACGCGTTCCAGGTCGAGACGACACAGCTCGCCCACCTCGCCGGCGCGCGCATCGAGGAGGTGCCGTTCGTGTTCTCCGAGCGCGTGGCCGGCGCCTCGAAGATGACGTTGCGGATCTCACTGGAAGGCATCCGCGTGACGCTCGCCCTGCGCCGCCACCACCGCCCCGCGCGTCACCACCGACTGCTTGCGGCCTTGTAGCCTTCGTCGCGCACGCGCCCGTAGCTCAGCTGGATAGAGCGCCGCCCTCCGGAGGCGGAGGTCACAGGTTCGAATCCTGTCGGGCGCGCTGCAGACCCCCGGCGTGCCGGCGCGCTCGGGGTTAGAAAAGGCTAGGCTGGTGGCGCGAATGGATGCGCGAGGCAAGAGTAGGAGCCGCGCTCGGGGCGGGGTCGGCTCCGTGACACGGCTGGTGTTGATCGCGTGCGCCGGGGCGCTGCTGGCGTGGGCGATCGTCCCGGCGGGCGCCGGCGGTCAGCAGTACCCCGTGCCGACGGCTGCGCCTCCGACCGTGGCGCCTCCGACCGTGGCGCCGCCACCACCCCCCGCGGCGTCCCGGCTGCCGCTGCTCACGCCGTTTCCGATCGTCCGCATCGTCGGTCGCACGAGCAGGCGCGGCGCGAAGATCACGCGCCTGACGGTGCGCGCGGTGGTCGGCAGCGACGTCGTGAGCCGCTGCCTCGGAGCGTCCGGACGCTGCCCCTACAGGCAGCGCATCACCCGCATCCGCGGCACGCGCGGCCAGATCCGGACGATCCACGTGCGCGCCTTCGAGCGCTCCTTCCGCGCCGGCGTCCTGCTGCGCGTCTACGTGGTTCGCGCGGGACGGACCGGCAAGTTCACGAGCTTCAGGATCCGCAGTCGCCGCGCCCCGATGCGCAACGACAGCTGCGTCGAGGACATCGTCCTGCGGCCGGTCCGCTGTTCCGGCGGCTGACGGCCGCGCGGCGCGCTCGGGCGCGCGGGGCCCGATCACTCGTGGCGAGCGGGACGGCCGCCGCCATAGGTCAAGAACGCGCGCAGGTGCTTCGCGACCATCTGCGGGCACTCCTCTGCCGGGAAGTGGCCGCAGCCCTCGAGGTACTCGATCCGCACGTCGTCGGCATGGTCGACGATGTCCTTGAACATCCCCGGCTTGAAGAACGGGTCGCCGAGGCCGTGCAGCCACAGCGTCGGCGTCGTCAGTCGGCGATCGCGGTACAGGCCGCGCACCCATTTCGGATACTCGTAGAGCACAAACGTGCGGTAGACCTGCGCGGCGGCCTGCGCGCGCGCCTTGTCGCTGAAGCGCGGCGCGAAATGCTCCTGGTACTGCGGCAGGACGCTGTCCGTCTGCGCCGAGATCGCGCCCACGACCTTGCCGACGACGCGCGGCGAGGCGTTGACGCGTCGCCCGATCCCCGGGCTCGCGAGCACCCCCTGATAGGCGATCGCGCCGAGTTGCTTCGGCACGCCCTTGAGGCCGAGCGTCGGCCACACGTGGCCGGTGTTCATCGGCACGAAGCGCTCGACGCGCGCCGTGTGGTCGAGGCAGACGAGGAAGCCGACGACGCCGCCCCAGTCGTGGCCGACGAGGTTGACGCGGTCGATCTGCAGCGCGTCGAGGACGCCTGCCACGTCGTCGGCGAGCTGCGCCTTGCGATAGCCGCGCGGCGTCGCCTCGCTCCAGCCGAAGCCGCGCAGGTCCAGCGCGAGCACGCGATGGCGGTCGGCCAGCAGCGGCATCAGCGAGCGCCACGACCACCAGTGCTGCGGCCAGCCGTGCAGCAGCAGCACGGGCGAGCCGCCCGGGTCGCCGAGCTCGGCGACGTGCAGCCGGGCGCCGCGGACGTCGAGATAGCGGTGCTCGACCCCCTCGAGCGCTGGCATGTCGGGTTGGGCCACTGCCCGCGCACGCTACCTCAGGAGTCGCGCCGCTTGCGCTCCTCGAGCGTGGCACGGATCTGCTCCATCGCATCACCGACCCGCCTGAGGTCCCAGTGCGAGAGCGTCACGAGGCGCATCGGCGTCGTCGCCACGACCGACGCGGTCCGCAGCGTCTTCTCCAGCACCGCGATCTCGCCGAAGAAGTCGCCGGGCCCGAGCGTCGCGACCTTCTCGCCCGCGCGGACGACGTCGGCCTCGCCCTCCTCGATCGCCATGAACTCGTAGGCATAGTCGCCCTCCGTGACGAGGCTCTTACCGGCGGGCACCGAGGTTTCCGTGGCGAACGTCGCGACGGCGCGCAGCGTCTCGTCGTCGAGCGGGGCGAAGACGGGAATCGCCTTGAGCCGGTCTGGATCCATGCACCCGGAATCTAGCCCAGCGACGGGATCTCCTGCACGATCGAGAGAACGGGCGCGTACAGGTCGCCGTGCTCGGCGAAGCGCTCGACGACCTGACGCGCATCGAAGACGAGGTCTGCGGGATCGCCGCTGTCCAGGCAGGAGCGCACCTCGTCCCACGTGACAGGCGTCGAGACGGTCGGGCGGTCGCGGGCGCGCAGCGAGTACACGCAGACGGTCGTCTTGTGCTCGTCGTTCTGGCTGTAGTCGATGAAGACCTTGCCCTTGCGCAGCTCCTTCTTCATGCGCGAGACGACGAGCGTCGGCTCGGAGGCCTCGAGCAGCTCCGCGACCGCGAACGCGAACCCCTTCGTCTGCTTGTAGGTGACGCCCGGCGCATTGAGCGGCACGTAGACCTGCAGCCCCTTGGATCCCGAGGTCTTCGCGAACGCCTGCAGGCCGAGGTTCTCGAACATCCCGTGCAGCCACAGGCCGACGCGGCAGCACTCGACGATCGTCGCCGGCGGCCCCGGGTCGAGGTCGAAGACCATCATCGTCGGCTGGCCGAGCTGCTCGGCGCGGTGCATCTGCGTGTGCAGCTCCAGCGCGGCCAGGTTCGCCAGCCACACGAGCGTCGCAAGCTCGTTGCAGAGGCAGAACTCGACGGTCTTGTCCGACAGCGGGACCGATGCCGTCGGGACCCAGTCGGGCCGGTGCGACGGGCAGTTCTTCTCAAAGAAGCTCTTGCCCTCCACCCCGTTGGGAAAGCGCACGCGCGTCAGCGGCCGCCCCTCGAGATGCGGCAGGATCGCGGGCGCGATCGCGACGTAGTAGTCGATGATGTCGCGCTTGGAGAACCCGGCCTTGGGATAGAGGACCTTGTCGAGGTTCGTGACCTTCAGCGCGCGCTCGCCGACGCGCACCTCGAGGCCGTCGCGGACGGGCGTGCCGGCGTCCAGGAACGCCGCGGGAGGCGCCTCCTCGCGCAGCCCCTTGTAGGACGGGTGGCGCAGCACGCCGTCCGTCGTCCACTCCGTGAACTCGACCTCCGCCACGCGCGTCGGCTCGACGAAGAACGCGCCGCGTGGCGGCTTGGGCTCGCCGCTGAACGGCGAGTCGGGCCGCTCCTCGAGGACCTTCGCCAGGCGCGTCAGCTCGATCTCGGTGAAGCCTGTGCCGACGCGGCCCGCGTAGCGCAGCCGCCCGGCCTCGGGGACGCCGACGAGCAGCGCCCCGATGCGGTCGCGGCGCTTGCCCTCCCCCGGCAGCCAGCCGCCGACGACGACGTCCTCGCGCAGCACGTTCTTGGCCTTCAGCCAGCACGGCGAGCGCCGCCCCGGCAGATACGGGCTGTCCAGGCGCTTGGCGATCACGCCCTCCAGCCCGCTCGCGCGGCTGGCCTCGAGCACGGCGGCTCCGCTTCCGACGACGTGGTCGGGCGTCTGCCAGTGCGGGCCCTGCAGCTCGAGCTCCCGCAGGCGCACGCGGCGCTCCTCGTAGGGCAGGTCCATGAGCGAGTGGCCGTTCAGCCACAGCAGGTCGAAGACGACGTAGACGACGGGCGTGTCCTTCACGCGGCGCCGCGCCGCGGCCTCGGACGCCACGTGCATGCGGCCCTGCAGGCGCGAGAAGCTCGGCCGGGGTGGGTGGGAATCGGATATCTCGAACGCGACGATCTCGCCGTCGAGGATCGCGTGGTGTGAGCTGAGCGCCCGGTTGAACGCCTTGAGCTCCGGATAGGAGTGGCTGATGTCGTTGCTGTTGCGGCTCTCGAAGCGGATCCGGCCCGGCTCGGAGTAGGCGATCGCGCGAACGCCGTCCCACTTGATCTCATAGGCCCAGTTCCCGTCGTCGGGCGGCAGCCCCTTGGACGCCTTGGCGAGCATCGGGAAGATCCGCGGCGGCATCGGCTGGCGCGTCGGATCCTCGGCGGGATCCATCCGGTGGATCATCCAGTCCTTGCCCGCCGGCTCGCCCTTCTTCTTCTCGAGCGGAAAGAGCCCGTAGCGCCCGCGCAGGCGCTCGCCGTGGAACGTGACCTCGACCTTGTCGTCGTCGAACTTGTGCGTCTCGTACGTGCCGCGGTCCCAGATGCGCATCTTGCCGGCGCCGTACTCGCCCTTGGGGATGTCGCCCTCGAACTCGAGGTACTCGAGCGGATGGTCCTCCGTGTGCACCGCGAGGCGGTTCTCCTTGGGGTCCTCCGGGATGCCGTTGGGGATCGCCCACGACGCGGCGACGCCCTCGTGCTCGAGGCGCAGGTCCCAGTGCAGGCGCGTTGCGTGGTGCTCCTGGACGACGAAGCGAGGCGCGTCCTCTGCGGGGATCGCGCCGTCGCCGTCGTAGGGCTCAGGGGTGCGCTGCGGGTCGCGCTTGCGCTTGTACTCGTCGAGCCGGTCGCGGGCGGGCACACCCACAGTGTGCCCGCCCGGCGTGTCGGCTACGGCCCGAGGTTGAACTGCAGCGGCCCGGTGACCTCGACCCTGCAGAGGTTGGCGGCCTCGGCGCAGCCCTGCGACGACACGTCGCCGGTCAGCGACGAGGTCATCACGGCGCCGAGGCCGGCACCGGCCCAGGCGGTCGAGTTCAGCATCGCCGAGCCCTTCGCGTAGGACAGCCGCGAGCCGCGCAGCGTGTAGCGGATCAGGCGATTGCCCCGGCCGGAGCCCTGGTTCGTGCGCGCCCAGAAGAAGCCCGCCGGCTCAGCCATCCAGGTCGGACGGGTGATGTTGGCGAAGTTCGCGCCGCCCGACACGGCGCGGTACACCTGCCGGTCGGCGCTCGTGCGAAGGTTGCGGACGCGGAGGTACTGTGCGCCCTCGTCGCTGATCGGCCCGGGACCGGTGACGACGTAGGCGATGTGCTGCGAGCCGAGCTCGGGCTTCAGGATCGAGCGGTTGCGGACGAGCAGCCGCGAGCCCTTGGAGGCGCTCGTCGTGTTGCCGATGCGCAGCTCTTCGCGGCCGGCGCTGCGGCGCACGAACGCGATCTCGCCGCGCTGGATCGTCGGGTCGCGCTCGACGAGGACCGGTGAGCTGAGCTTGTCGACCTTCGTCTCGGCGCCCGTGGCGACGTTCAGGCGGTAGATGTCGCCGTCGCTGCGGGTGTAGACGGCGTACGTCGCGCCCGAGCGGTTCGTGCCGAGGTCGACGTCAAACGGCGCTCCGCGGCGCGGCGCGACGCCGACCGGCACCGGTGCGGCGCCGCCGACGGACTTCACGAGCGTGTACAGCTGGGTCACGGGATCGAAGCGCGACCACATCACGGTGCCGTTCCAGGCGGCGACGCGCGTGGGCGCGGCTTCGACGGCAAGCGTTGTCGCGGCGCCCTGTGCCGTGGCGGCGGGCGCCAGCACCGCGCCGGCGACGGCGGCGGTGAAGAGGAATGAGCGCAATCTGGTCATGACGTCATGGTGCACCCGCCCGCTTCCCGCCGGGGGCCACCCCAGGTGGAGTCTTCGCACACCCCACTACCTGACAGGTAATGGATCCGCGTCGCGGCCTCGGAGAGCGGCACGGTCTGGATCGTGGCCCAGGCGCTCGTCGTCGCCGGCTTCGCCGAGCTTCAGGCGGCGGCGCTGCGGCGTTGACGGCCTCGCCGTCCGCCCCAGCGCCGCGCCGGCGGTGGCGCGGACGGCAATACTGCTCGATCGCGATGAACCACGTCATCGACCGCCCCACAATCGGATCGCTGCTGCGCCAATGGCGCACGCGCCGGCACATGAGCCAGCTCGACCTCGCGCTCAAGGCCGGTGTGTCCGAGCTGTCGATCGAGCCGTTCTTTTGCGCCGACGCCGCGACGGCGGACCGGCTGCGAGCGCTCGCGGGGTGCTAGCAGCCGCCGGCGACCGCCGGCAGGATCGTCAGCTCCGCACCCTCGGGCAGCGCCGTCTTCAGACCGTCGAGGAAGCGGATGTCCTCGCCGCCGAGATAGACGTTGACGAACCGCCGCAGGTCGCCGTCCTGGTAGAGCCGGTCGCGCAGCTCGCCGTGCGACGCGAAGACCGACTCCAGCGCCTCGCCGACCGTCGCGCCCTCGGCCTGCAGCGACGCGACGCCGCCGACCGTCTCGCGTAGTTGCGTCGGGAGCTTCACGGTGATCGCCATCAGACCTGAACCGCGCCGGCGAACGCCTGCTCGAAGGACTCGATCGTCGGATCGACCTCGTAGTCCATGAAGGAGTGGCGCACCGCATCCAGCGTCTTCAGACCCTCGCCGGTGATGACGATCACGACGCGCTCGTCGGAGCCGATCGCCCCGGTCTCGGCGAGCTTCTGCAACACCGCGGTCGTCACACCGCCCGCGGTCTCCGTGAAGACACCCGTCGTCTCGGCGAGCAGGCGGATGCCGGCGCGGATCTCCTGGTCGTTGACCGAGTCGATCGAGCCGGCGGTGGCGCGCGCGAGGTCCAGCGCGTAGGGCCCGTCGGCGGGGTTGCCGATCGCCAGCGACTTGGCGATCGTGTGCGGCTTGACCGGGCGGCAGAAGTCCTGGCCGTCGCGAAATGCCGCCGCTACCGGCGAGCAGCCCGTCGCCTGCGCACCGTTCATGATCGGCACGTCGCCGTCGATCAGGCCGACGTCGATGAACTCCTGAAAGCCCTTGCCGATCTTCGTGAACAGCGAGCCCGACGCGATCGGCACGACGACGCGGTCCGGGATCTCCCAGCCGAGCTGCTCGGCGATCTCGTAGGAGACGGTCTTCGATCCCTCGGCGTAGTACGGGCGCATGTTGATGTTCACGAAGGCCCAGTTCTCGCGGTCGCCCGACAGCTCCGTGCAGAGCCGGTTGACGTCGTCGTAGTTGCCGCGGACCTTGACGAGGTTCGTGCCGTAGACCCCCGTCGCGAGCACCTTCTGCTCTTCGAGGTCGGCCGGGATCAGCACGTAGGACGCCATGCCGAGGGCGGCGCCGTGCGCCGCGACGGAGTTGGCGAGGTTGCCGGTCGACGCGCAGGCGAGCGTGTCGAAGCCCAGCTCGCGGGCGCGCGTCGCGGCGACCGAGACGACGCGGTCCTTGAAGGAGTGCGTCGGGTTCGCCGCGTCGTTCTTGACCCAGACCTCCCCCAGGCCGAGGCGCTCCGCGAGGCGGTCGGCGCGGATCAGCGGCGTGCAGCCGGCGGGAAGGCCGGTGCGCGTGCGCGGCTGCGGGCCCTCCAGCGGCAGGAAGTCGTGATAGCGCCAGATGTTCTGCGGCCCGCCCTGGATGCGCCGGCGCATCTCGCTGACATCCGTGATGTGTTCGTGGTCGTAGCCGACCTCGAGGGGCCCGAAGCACTTGGAGCACACATAGCGTGCCTCCAACGGATACTCGGTGCCGCATTCCCTGCACTTCAGCTGCTTGGCCGCCATGAGACTCCCGTTCGCCGTACGTGTTCTGTGGCGAAGGCTTCGCGGCCTGTGCCACATCTGACAGGAATTGGCACCGTTTCCCGCGAACAGCGGGTTGGTTGCCGGGGCTTCATAGGGCCTGTCCCTCCACCCCTCTGGATGTGTCCAGCTCTGGCGCGCCACAATATCAACCATGCCCAACCTTCCAAAGCCACGGTTCGGACTCCCGGTGCGTGGTCGCGGGCGCGCGTCCGGCCCCCCGGAGGCCGAGACCGAGACGCCGAACATCGAGATCGTGGAGGCCGAGGGGCTGCGCTGGATCCACATCGAGCGCCCGCGCCCCGCCGACCGCACGTGGCTGGAGGAGCACTTCGAGTTTCATCACCTCGACTACGAGGACGTCTACTCGCGCAACCAGCGCCCGAAGGTCGACGAGTACGACGACTACCTCTTCGTCGTCCTGCACTTCCCGCGCTTCGACAAGGCGGTCGGGCGCCTGAACGCCGCCGAGCTCGACATCTTCGTCGGGCCGGACTTCGTCATCACGCTGCCCAACGAGCCGATCCAGCCGCTGGAGTACCTCTTCGAGCGTTGCCGCACGCGCGCCGACGTGCGCGACTCGCTGTTCGCCAAGGGCCCCGGCTACCTGCTCTACAAGATCGTCGACGACTGCGTCGACGCGTCCTTTCCGATGCTCGCGAAGATGGGCAACAAGCTCGAGGTGCTCGAGGACGAGATCTTCGAGGGCCGCTCGGCGGAGATCGTGCGCGACATCTCAAACGTCAAGCAGGAGATCATCAACTTCCGCAAGATCGTCCGCCCGCAGCGCGCCGCGCTGCGGGACCTCGAGCGCACGAAGCGCTACATCCCCGAGGGGCTGGACATCTACTTCGACGACATCAACGACGCCTCCGAGCGCATCTGGGACATGCTCGAGAACTTCAAGGAGGTCGTCGAGGGCCTCGAGTCGACGAACGAGTCGGTGCTCTCACATCGCGTCAACGACGTCCTGCGTGCTCTGACGGCGATCAGCGTCGTCGTCCTGCCGCTGACGCTCGTCGCGAGCATCTTCGGGATGAACGTCCGGGTGCCGGGCGAAGGCTCGCTCCACGCGTTCTGGATCGTCGTCGTGTCGATGGTCGCGCTGCTGGCCGCCATGCTCTGGTTCTTCCGCAAGCGCGGCTGGCTCTAGTGGGCAACCCACTAGGGTCGCGGGCGTGACGCTCGAACCGCTCGAACGCCTCGCCGAGACCGCTGCACTCGGCGCGCCGGTGCAGCGCAAGCGGATGCTCGTCGTCGCCAACCCGTACGCCGCGACGATGTCCGCGCGGCTGCGCAACCTCGTCGTCGCGGCGCTGCACGGCCGCTACGAGGTCGACGCGGTGGACACGCACGCCCGCGGCCACGCCACCGAGCTGTCGCGCGAGGCGGCGCAGGAGGGCTACGACGTGATCGTCTCCTTCGGCGGCGACGGGACGGTCAACGAGGTCGCCAACGGGCTCGCCGGCTGCGCGACGCCGCTGACCTGCCTGCCCGGCGGCGCGACGAACGTCCTGTGCAAGATGCTCGGCATCCCCGGTGACATCGTCGACGCGACGGAGCACCTGCTGACGATGGCCGACCACTTCAGCCCGCGGCGGATCGACCTCGGCAGCGCCAACGGCCGGGCGTTCACGTACTCCAGCGGCTTCGGCCTGGACGCGAGCGTCGTCAAGCGCATCGAGCAGTCGCCGGGGCTCAAGCGCCACAAGCTGCGCGAGTACTTCTTCGTCTACGCCGCCGTCGAGACGGTCCTGCGCCACTACGTGCGCAACCCGCCGCGCATGAAGGTCCACCTCCAGGGGCGCGTCGACGAGGCGATCACGACGCTCGTGCAGAACGGCGAGCAGTTCACCTACCTCGACGACAAGCCGATCTACATCGCCGAGGGCGCGGGCCTTGACACCGGCACGCTCGCCGGCGTGGCGCTGCGCGGCGTCATGCCGCAGGACATCCCCGGCATCGCGCTGCGCCTGCTGTCCTCCAAGCGCTCGATCGTGGGTCATCGCCAGATCCTCGGGTTCAGCGACGTGCGCGAGCTGCGCTGCGTGTCGGCCGACGGTCGCGCGATCCCGCTGCACGTCGACGGCGACCACATCGGCGACGTCAGCGAGGCGGTGTTCGGCGTCATGCCGGGCGCGCTGGGCGTCGTCTCCTGACCGCGGGGGTAGGGAGGCCATATGACAGCGCGCCTGCTGGTGCTCGTCGCGACGGTGGCCGTCCTGCTGGGCGCCCTGGGGACGGCGCGGGCGCAAGCCGCCACCCTCTACGGAGGCGGCAGCGTGCCGCGCGGCAGCACCGAGCCCGTTCCGCTGTTCCTGGTGGCCGTCGATCGCGGGCGCGTCAGCGTGCTCGGCTTCTCGGGCGGCCCCTGCAGCAACGGCCGCCCCGGCTTCGGGCGCTTTCTCTCCCGGCCCACGCGGCTGCGGCGGGGCCGCTTTCGCACGAGCGGAACGTTTGCCTACATCATCGCGGGCGGTGTCGCCCGCGGCAGCTACCGGGTGAGCGGGACCGTTCGCGCCCGAAGCGGCGTCGCGAGCGGTCGGGCGTCCGTGCGGGTGCGCTTCCCGGCGGCCACCGGCGCCAAGGTGAACACCTGCAAGGGCCTCAACCGCCCGTTTCGGGCGCGCAACCCGGCCGCAGGACGCACTGCACGGGTGCGCGGACCCTTCTACGGCGTGACGTCGCAGGGCCTGCCGCTCCTGATCCGGCCGGCACCAGACTCGAGCGCACTGGTCCCCCTCGAGATATGGACGACGCTCAACTGCACCGCGCTGGGGGCGACGCAGCCCGTGCCGCGGCTCACGATCCCGATGACCACGCCCGGGGTCTACGCGAAGTCCGGAAACACGAGCGGCGGCTTCGTGCCGGTCCTCGGCGCCACTGCCGCCATCCCGCTGGGCACGTACAACTACAGCTCGTACAACCTCAGCGCGCGGATCGTCAACGGCGTGGCGAGCGGCATCGCGACGGTGTCGAGCAAGGTTGGAAACGCGCAGAAGCAGCTGATCGACACCTGCAGCGCGCCGCCGATCACGTTCATCGCGGTTCCCTGAGGCCCACGCCGCGCGGGCCGGCGGGCCGTACACGCGTGTCGTAGAGCCCGGTCACTGCGTTCAGGCGCGCCCGCTGCGAAATCCGAAGTGCCCGCCGCACGCGACCGGGTATGCCGCCACCGGAATGAAGGGCCCGCCATGGGGCGATGCGCGTGGCCCGAGCAGCGACGGACGACGGGAGAGACGATGTTGACGGACCGAAGTGCAGCGGCCTCGGACGGCCGCTTCGCGGATGGCACGCACCGAACGCTGCTGAGCCGTGTCCAAGAGGGGCTCGCGGCCGCCGACAGCCCTGCGACCAAGACGCGGCGCTGCGCATGCTGCGGTGACGCGATCCGCGCCGGCCAGCGCCTCACCACGATCCACGGTACGAGCGTGCACGCGCGCTGCGCGAGCACGCGCCTGTAGCGACCGCGCCGGGCGACGACGAAGGCTCAGCCGCCGCCCGGCGTGACGCGATAGGCGTCGAACACCGAGTCGATGTTCCTCAGGCGATTGATCGCCGCCTTCAGCACCTGCAGGTCACCGACCTCGACGACGAACCAGTTCTGGACCATCGGGTGTGAGACGACGCAGCGCGCCTCGACGATGTTGATGCCGGCCTCGGCGAAGGTCCGCGACAGGTCCTCGAGCAGGCGATGGCGGTCCCACGCGTCGACCTGCAGCTCGACCTTGAACGACGTCTCGTGGTCGCCCTCCCACTGCACGGGCGTGAAGCGGTCGGGATCCTTGCGCAGCTGCACGGCGTTCGGGCAGTCCTCGCGGTGGATCGTGATCCCGCGGCCAAGTGAGATGTAGCCGACGATCGGGTCGCCGGGAACGGGCCGGCAGCACTTGGCCATGCGCAGCATGACGTCGTCGACGCCCTCCACGGCGATGCCGTACTGCGATGAGCTGCTCGTCGGCTGGCGGCGCTGGCGGCGCGTGGAGAGCAGGTCCTCGGCCATCGTGCGGGGCTCGCCCTCGGCGGCCTCGCCCTGCTTGAGGCGCTGCGTGACCTTGTTGACGACGACCTTCGCCGAGATCTTGGCCCCGCCGAGCGCGACGTAGAAGTCATCGGCCTTCTTGAAGCCCATCTCGCGGATGACGTCCGCCAGCAGCGGCGAGGAGACGATCTTCTGCGCGGGGAAGCCATGCTTCTTGAGCTGCTCTTGGAGGATCTCGCGGCCGGTGTGCTCGGTGTCGTCGCGCGACTCGGCCTTGAACCACTGCTTGATCTTGTTGCGCGCGCGCGTCGTCTTCACGACGGCGAGCCAGTCGCGCGACGGGCCGCGTTCGCGGTTTGACGTCATCACCTCGACGATGTCGCCGGACTTCAGCTCGTAGTGCAGCGGCACGAGCTTGCCGTTGACCTTCGCGCCGACGCAGCGGTGGCCGACGTCGGTGTGGACCTCGTAGGCGAAGTCCAGCGGCGTCGCGCCCGCCGCCAGCGACTTGACCTCCCCCTTGGGCGTGAAGACGTAGACCTCGTCCTCGATGAGGTCGACCTTCAGCGCGTCCATGAACTCCTTGGGATCGGACGTGTCCTGCTGCCACTCGAGCATCGAGCGCAGCCACTTCAGCTTGGCCTCGCCGGCCGCCCCCGGCCCGGCCTTGCCGTCGCCCCCGTCCTTGTAGATCCAGTGCGCGGCGACTCCGAACTCGGCCATGTCCTGCATCTCGCGCGTGCGGATCTGGATCTCGAGCGGCAGCCCCTCCGGCCCGATCACCGTCGTGTGCAGCGACTGGTACATGTTGAACTTCGGCATCGCGATGAAGTCCTTGAAGCGCGCCGGCATCGGCTTCCACAGCGAGTGCACGACGCCGACGGCGCCGTAGCAGTCCTTCACCGAGTCGACGACCACGCGCATCGCGGTCAGGTCGTTGATCTCGTTGAACTCCTTGCCCTTCTTGGTCATCTTGGAATAGATGGAGTAGAAGTGCTTGGCGCGCCCCGAGATGTCGGCCTCGATGCGGCCCGCCTCGAGCTCGCGCCGCAGGTACGCGCCGGCCTTCTCGACGTACTGCTCGCGCTCGTCGCGCTGCTGGTTGACGAGGCCCTTGATCTCGGCGTACTTGCGCGGGTGCAGTGCCTGGAACGCGAGATCCTCGAGCTCCCACTTGATCGCGTGGATGCCCAGGCGGTGGGCGATCGGCGCGTAGATCTCGAGGGTCTCCTTGGCCTTGTCGATCTGCTTCTGCTTCGACATGGCGCCGATCGTGCGCATGTTGTGCAGGCGGTCGGCGAGCTTGATGAGGATGACCCGACCGTCGTTGGCCATCGCCATCATCATCTTGCGGTAGTTCTCGGCCTGCGCCTGGTCGCGCGAGTGGAACGTGATGCCGGTCAGCTTCGTGACCCCGTCGACGAGGTTGGCGATCTCGTCACCAAAGGCGCTGCGCACCTCGGCCAGCGACGCGGAGGTGTCCTCGACGGTGTCATGCAGCAGCGCGGCGCACAGCGTCTCCGTGTCCAGGCGCATGCCGGCGCAGATCTTTGCGACGCCGACCGGGTGGACGATGAACTCCTCGCCGGACATGCGGCGCTGATCGGCGTGGTGCTCGCAGGCGAAGACGAAGGCGGCCTCGACGCGCGAGCGATCGATCTTCACAGCCGACGTGTCGGCGTGCTCCTCGACGATCGCGAAGACGTCCGACAGCAGGCCGCGCTCGAGCTCGGTGAGATCGGCGCGGTCGACCGGCGGATGGCGCTCGGCGCTGACGGCGTCGACCGGCGCGCGCCGCGCGCCGGCAGCGACCCGCTGCCGGGCCGGAGCCCTCACGCCGCCTGTGCTGTCACCTCGCTGAGAAATCTCTGGCCGTCCTCGTAGCGCTGCTGGTATGCCCTGAATGCCGCGGAGCCCTCGAGCGTCGTGCGCTCGGCGGGCGGAACGGTCAGGGCCCTGCCTTCCGGGTCGAGGCTGACGAGCTGCAGCTCCGCGAGGACCCTGAGGACGCGGCCGGCCAGTGCCGCCGGCCGTGGCGCCTTCGCGTCGCCGCGAAGCAGCATCTCGAGCTCCTCGCCCGCCGCTTCGCCCGCGGCCCGCAGGGCCCGGTACGTCGCGGTGAGCGAAGCACGAAGTGCGTACTCGCGCTCATGTATCTGCTCCGCGAAGCGTAGCTCAGGTTCACCCCACGCCAGATGCGTCATCCGCCCGTGCGTGCGCAGCGGCCCCGCCGGCGGGTCGAGCATGACGACGTGCGCGGCGCTGCCGTGCAGGGCGGCCAGCGACGGGTCGCGCGCGAGCGCCTCGTGCGAGCACAGGTCAAAACCGCCGAGGATCGGCTGCAGGTGGCGCAGGCGCAGGGTCGCATCGGCGGCGACGACGAGCACGGGTTCGCCGGAGTGCACGAGCGCGCCGATCGTGCCGGCGATCCCGTTGCCGCGGCGGTCGCGCACCGGCGCGCGCAGGTCGAGCGAACCGGCCGCGATCTCGCGCAACGGGCGCCCGAGCTCGGCGAGCGCGGCCGCGAGGTAGTCCTGCGGCTCGCCGACGAGCGTGATCGGTGCGGGTGTGCTGGGTCGCGCGTCCTTGAGCACGAGGCGTGGCTCGACGCTGCCGTTGTACTCGTTGAGCTCCAGCGAGAACGTCGCGTCGAGCGCGCTGTCGCAGTCGATCTTCGTCGTGCCGAAGGCGACCGCCCTCGCGCGAGTGCCGCCGGCGGCGACCGTGAAGCGCACGTGCTTGCCGTCCTCCCCCATGAGCTTGGGGTCGCTGCAGCGCGCCGCGGGCAGCAGCAGCGAGACGCCGGGGTTGCCGATCCCGAAGGGCGCCAGGCGCTCGAGCTCGTCGGCGAGGCGCAGGCCGAGCTCGTCGCCTGCGACGACGGCGTCGACGCGCTGTTTGGGAATGAGGTCGTCGGGCGTCAGCGCCGCGGCCGCGTGGGCCTCGAAGGCGGCACGGAACGCGTCGATCTGCGTCCCCTCGACCTCGCAGCCGGCGGCGGCGCGATGGCCGCCGTGGCGGGCGAGGTGCGCGGCTGCGGCATCCAGGCCGGCGAGCAGATCGAAGCCGGGGATCGAGCGGCCCGAGCCGGTGCCGCGTCCCGAGTCAAGCGCGACGAGCACCGTGGGGCGGTGATGGCGTTCGGCGATCCGTGACGCGACGATCCCGATCACGCCCTTGTGCCAGCCCTCCCCGGCCAGCACGTAGGCCGCGCGCTCGCCGGCCTGCGCCACGAGCGCCTCCGCCTCGAAGAGGATCCGCGTCTCGGTGTGGCGACGCTCGGCGTTCAGGCGGTCGAGCTCGTCGGCGATCTGCGCGGCGCGGATCTCGTCGGCGGTGAGCAGCAGTTCCAGGCCGGCGTCGGCGCGTTCCAGGCGGCCCGCGGCGTTGATCCGCGGGGCGAGGCGAAATCCGACGGCGCGCGCGTCGATCCGCGAGGGGTCGGCGCGCGACACGCGCATGAGCGCTCTGAGCCCCGGCCGCTTCGTCGCGGCGAGCGCGCGCAGGCCGGCGCGCACCAGGCGCCGGTTCTCGCCGCGCAGCGGGACGCAGTCGGCGATCGTCGCCAGCGCGACGAGGTCGAGGTCGCGGTCGGCCTGCGCCGGATCCTGGCCGGCGGCGCTGAGCAGGGCGCCGGCGAGCTTGTAGGCCACGCCGGCCGCGCACAGGTCGCCGCATGGGTAGCCGCAGACCGCGGGGTGCACGATCGGGGCGTCCGGCAGCGTGCCGTCGGCGCGCGGGCTGTGGTGGTCGGTGACGAGGACGTCGATTCCGGCGGCGCGCGCGGCGGCGACCTCCTCGACCGCGGTGATCGCGCAGTCGGCGGTGATCAGCAGGCGCGTGCCGCGGGCGGCCAGGCGCTGCACCGTCGCGGCGCAGAGGCCGTAGCCGTCTTCGGCGCGGCTGGGCAGAAACCAGTCGACATCGGCGCCGAGCGTGCGCAGCACGCCGACGAGGATCGCCGTGGACGCGACGCCGTCGACGTCGTAGTCGCCGTGGATCGTGATCCTGCGGCCGGCCTGGACGTGATCGAGCACGAGCGTGGTGGCGACGTCGATACCGGCGAAGGCCGACGGATCGTGGCGCTCGTCGGCCTGCAGCCAGGCGCGCGCGGCCGCGGCGTCGGCGAGGCCGCGGCGCACGAGCACCTGCGCCAGCGCGTGGCTGATGGCGAGCTCGCGCTCCAGCGCGAAGACGCGGTCGGTGTCGCAGGGGGCGATCTGCAGCTGGGCGGGCGCGGGCGGCACGCACGGAAGGTATGTGCGCCGCCAGATGGAACCGTGGCGCGCGACTACTTCAGCGCGACGACGAGCCCCGCGATCAGCACGAGCGAGATCACGGCAGGGATCGCGTAGCCGACGGCGCCCAGACCGTAGAGCGCCCAGATCAGCGCCAGCGGCGCGAACACGGCGGCGGCCGCGGCCGGCGAGCCGCCGCGCTCGCCGAGGATGCTGATCCCCAGGCCGAGCAGGGCGATCAGGGCGGCACAGAACACGATCATCCCGATCACGAAGAGGCCGAAGCCCATCGCGAGCAGAGGGCTGTCGGCTCCGCCGAGGACGCCGAACTTCGAGATGAACACCACGCCGCCCAGCAGCGTCGCGCCGACGCCGAGGGCGCCGGCGATCGTCAACCGTCGTGGTGTCCAGCCGGTCTGCTGCATCGCGGGCTTCTTCACAGGCAGTTCCCGGCGCGGATGCACCTCACGCTCGAGCGGCGGATCGCTGGCGTGCGGTTGCGGCTGTTCGGCCGTGTCGAGGACGAGGATGCGCTGCGTTCCGGCCCCGTTGCGCGACATGGGTGCAGATACGAGCGCGCGGGCGCGATCCCTGCCGCGCCGTCGTGTCTGAGGGTCGGTGGATCGTGTCGCGCGAGGTGCGGATGTTGCCCGGTGAAGCGACACGACCCGCGGCGCGGCGGCTTCGATCGTGACGATCGTGCTGCGTATGGAGCAGCACAGGCGCGATGACCTCAGCGGCGACCGGCCCGACCTGCGCCCTTGTGTCGCCGCTTGCGGGGCTTGCCTCTCGGCCGGGCTGGGCGAACTGGTGACGGCGCTCCTTCGGGCAGCCGCATCGATGAGAGGGTCGGTCTGCGGCGCCGCGGCCGTGGGCCGGGCACGCGCGCTCGCGGTCGTGGCGTGGCAGGTGCGGATAGCGCCCCTTCCGGTGCCACGACGCACGGGCGGGCGGCCACCGTGGCGATATTGCTGCGCTTGGCGCAGCACCGGCGCCACGACCCCCGGCGTGCGGCCGGTCATGGCGTCATTGCCGCGTAGAACGCAGCACAGGCGCCATGATCGTCGATCGGGAGGCGCGGCCCGGCGCCGCTGAGCGCGGCGCGGTCGAGGACACCCTTTGCCTCTCGATGATGCTGTTCAAGCCGGCCGGCACCCAACCACCCACGCGCGAAGCCATCAAGACCACGCGCACGTCGTGGCGCGGCGGGTGCTGAAAGCACCTCTGCGCGCGCCACGACCGCAGGCGCGCGCACCGTCATGACGCGGCAAGCGCGATAGCGCCCCCTTCGCGCGCCACGACCGCAGGCGCGCGCACCATCATCATCGCGTCATTGCTGCGTATGGCGCAGCACACCGGCGCCCACGACCGCCCGCATGCCGCCGGTCATGGCGGCAAAGCCGCGCATGGCGCAGCACAGGCGCCACGACCGCCGATCAGGACGCGCGAGCCGCCGCGCCCGCCCCGCTGAGCGCCGCGCGGCCGAACCCGCCCCACACCTCTCAGTGATGCTGTTCAAGACGGCCGGCGCTCGGACCAGACGCAGCGCGAAGCACCCCTGCGCAAACGTGCACATCACGCCGGCAGCCCTATGTGGCCAGCAACTCGCCGTCCGCCCCGCGCGCCTCCTGGCGCATCCCGAGCCAGTAGAAGAACCCATAGCCCAGCAGTGCGCCCGGCACCGCCTCGAGCGTCGTGACGATGTCGGTGGCGTCCTGGCCGGGAACGTTGAAGCCGTGGATCACCAGGCCGAAGAGGATCGCCCCGAAGATGCAGCCCAGAAACGCACCGATGATCCCGCCCCAGCAGCGATCGGGCAGGAAGATCGTGAAGTGCCAGAGGGCGAGGCCCATCATGGTCCAGGCGAGCGCGCCCATCAGCGAGGCCTCCCGTGCTTGCCGCGCCGCTTCGCGGCGGCAGAGTTGCGCTTCGGCGGCTTCGCTGCCGCGCCGTCAGCGGGCCGCGCCGGCATCACCGTGTCCTCGGGCAGCGCATCGGCGGAGTCGTCGACCGGCGGCGCCACGGGCTTGGGAGCGGGCTTGGGCGCGACGGCCTTGGCCTTCGGCGCGGCGCGATCGGCGACGGCCGTACGACGCGGTGCGGGATCGACGTGCAGGTCGCGCACCAGGTCCTCGAACTCCTCGCGCGAGACGTTCTCGGGATCGTCGGGCGCCGTCAGGCGCTCCCCGCGCTTGAGGCGGCGCCGCTTGTCGTGCTCGACCTGCTCGTTCGCCGCGCCGGTCGCGTACGCGGGCACGAGGCCGTTGTTCTCGGCGGCGATGCTTGCGTGGCGGCGGCGGTAGACGGGCTCGCGCTCCTTCCATGCCGTCAGCACCGGGCCTGCGATGAACACCGACGAGTAGGTGCCGGAGATCGTGCCGATCAGCAGCGCGAACGCGAACGCCTGCAGCGTCTCGCCGCCGAACAGCAACAGCGCGAGCACGGGCAGGACCGAGCAGAAGCTCGTCGCCAGCGAGCGCACGATGACCTCGGACATCGAGCGGTTGACGATCTGCGAGAACGCCGCCCGCGGCATGCGCGGCACGTTCTCGCGGATCCGGTCGAACACGATGATCGTGTCGTACAGCGAGAAGCCCAAGACGGTCAGCAACGCCGCGACCGTCGCCGTTGACACCTCCTGGCCGACGAGCGCGTACACGCCCGCTGTGATGAGGATGTCGTGCATCACGGCGATCAGCACCGGTACCGCGTACTTGGGCTCGAATCGCAGCGCGATGTACGCCGAGATCACGATCAGCGACGCGATGATCGCGATGATCGCCGAGTTGGCGACGGTCTCCCCGAACGTCGGCCCGATCGAGGTCGAGCTGGGGTCGTCGGCGAGGTCGTACTCCGCCTCGAGCGCCTGGGTGACCCTGCTGACCTCCGGCGGCGCGAGGTTGTCGGTCGAGATCTGGAACTGGCTGGCGCCCTTGGCGCCCTCGTCACCCGTCACGCGCTGGATCTCGGCGTCGCCGAGGCCCTCCTCGGCGATCACGTCGCGCACGGCGTCCTCGTCGAGGTTCTGCTCGAGCGCGACGTTGATCCGCGTGCCCGACTCGAAGTCGATGCCGAAGTTGATCCCCTTGGAGCCGAGCGCCAGCGCGCAGACGAGCAAGATCAGGCCCGACGCGCTGAAGAACCACTTGGAGTAGCCCATGTAGTCCAGGCGCAGCTTGTCGCCCTTGGGCTTGCCGGCGCCGAGCGCCGACGGCTTGTTGATGACCCGCGACTTGCCCATCGTGCCGAGGATCGCCTGCGTGGCCAGGACGGCCGTGAACAGCGAGACGATGACGCCGAGACCGAGCGTGAGCGCGAAGCCCTTGACCCCCGACGTCGCCAGCACGAACAGGATGAACGCGACCATGATCGTGACGACGTTCGCGTCGATGATCGCCGTCAGGCCCTTCTTGTAGCCCGTCGCGATGCCGGCCATGACCGATCTGCCGCCGCGGATCTCCTCCTTGACGCGCTCGAAGATGACGATGTTCGCGTCGGCGGCCACCCCCAGCGTCAGGATCAGGCCGGCGATGCCCGGCAGCGTCAGGACGACCGGGATGAGCTTGATGAGCGCGAAGAAGTACAGGCCGTAGATGCCGAGCGCGGCGACCGCGATCATGCCCAGCACGCGATAGACGATCAGCAGGAACAGTGCCACGATCACGAAGCCGGCGATGCCCGCGATCAGGCCCTGGTTCAGCGCCTGCTTACCCAGCGTGGCGGAGACCTGCGAGCTCGAGATGAGCTCGAGCTGGACCGGCAGCGCGCCGGTCTTGAGGACGTTTGCGAGCTCCTGGGCGGTCTTGATCGTGAAGCCGCCCTCGATCTGCGACCCGTTGCGGGCGTCGATGCCCTCGGGGTTCTGCTGGAAGTCGATGAACGGCGTCGAGACGAGCTCGTTGTCGAGCACGATCGCGAAGTGCTGGGCGACGTCTCCCGCCGACTGGTTGGGCAGGATGCCGACGCTCTCCTGGCCGCGCTCGGCGATCCGCTTCGTCACGCGCTCCCAGGTCTCGCGGCCCTTGTCGCTGAACTTGAACGTGACGATCGGCTGGCCCGAGCCGGCCGCGCCCTGGTCGAAGTTCTGCTCGGGGTCCTTGAGCTCCTTGCCCTCCAGCGCGACGTCGTCCTTGAGCACGAACCACTTGTCGGCCTTGGCCGTACCGGCGCGGTTCTCGGCGCGGACGATGACCGTGTCGGGCTTGATCTCGACGATGTCGGCCTTCTCGCGCTGCGCGGCGGGCACGTTCTGGCGTGCCTCTGCGGGTGATTCCTCGCCGAGGCCGAAGACCTTCTTGGCCTCCGGGTCGACGGCATAGAAGAGGCTGCCGTCGCGCGAGTTGTTGGGCTCGGCCTTGGCCGGCCGCTGCTTGGCCCGCTGCAGCGCGTCGTAGAGCGACAGCGCCGCCGGGCTGGTGGCGTCACCGCCCGCGGGGCCGCCCGTCACGGCGGGGTTCGTCGGATCGGGCTTGCCGTTGGGCCCGATGACGTTGACTTCCCAGTCATAGAAGGCGAGCTGCGCGACGGTGCCGACCTGCCGGACCGCCTCGTCCAGGTTGGCGACGTCGGGCAGGGCGACGTTGATCTGGTTCTTGCCGGACTGCTGGATCTCGGGCTCGGCGACGCCGAGCTGGTCGACGCGCTCGCGCATGACGTCGATCGCGCGCTGGATCGCGTCGGGGCCGGGCGGCGGCTGCCCGGCACGCGGCTTGACCTCGTAGACGAGCTCGACGCCGCCCTGCAGGTCCAGGCCGAGCTTCGTCTCCTTCGACGAGATGACCACCACAGAGGCGATCAGCATCCCGGCGACGAGAAGCAGGACGAAGAGGTTGCGCTGACGATCGCTCACGAGGACTTCTTCGGCAGGTTACTTGGCGGGCGTTAGGACGAGGAGCAATCCGCCGTCGTCGTCGTACGCGGGAAAGAGATCGGCGGTCGCCGTCGCGGGCAGGTCGCCCTCGGCGTTGACCTGCACGGGCTTGGCAAGCGCGCGCACACCCCATTCCAGGACGGTCCCGACGTGGTCTGAGCCGTCGTCGAACTTCAGGCCGAGCACCTCGTTGGCGTCACGGCCGATGACGCGCTCGTCGTTGAGGCCGGTGAGCTCGAAGGATCCGCGGCCGCAGCCGATCACGCGCCCCTGCTGGTCGCAGACGAAGAAGGCGGCGTTGGGCGCGGGGTAGTAGTCGTCGAGGAGCTCGAAGAGAAAGCCGAAGCCGCACTTCGAGCACCCTTTCGCCTGGCGGGAGAAGCCGGCGGTACGGTCAGACTCGGAGCTGCGTGTACCGCAGCTTGGGCAGATGAACAGATGGGCCATTGCTCTTACAAGCCTAGAGAAGCTCCTATAAACACCAGGTGAAGGCGGCGTTGTGCCTACTGACCCGCAGTCCAGCTCACGACGCCCGACTCGCAGGTGTCCAGGACGTTCGTTCCCGTCGCGTCGTAGATCGTGATCTTCAGGCTCCAGATCCCGCGCATCGACCCGCGCTCGCGGGACATCCGGCCGATGACCTTGCTCTCGACGTCGGCGGGAACGCCGCCCGCGTCGATCCGCTCCGGGCCGAAGGTCGTGCCAAAGCGCCCGTTCTTTGAGAGCTTGAGTGCCCGAAAGCCGTCGCTGGTGCCGAAGCTGTCGCCGGAGGTGCACGTCATGTCCAACCCGATGACGACCTGATCGACGCGGTTGCGTGCCTTGTTGAGCGCCACGACGACCGGCCAGTTCTGCGGCGTGATGCCGCCGAACACGAGGCCGCGCGGCGCCTTGGCGCTCGCGGCCGCCTGCGCGCCGAGGTGGCGCGGCGGCGTCGCGCCGCTGGCAGGCGCGGCCGCAACCGCCACCGCCGCGACGAGCGCGCCGCCCGTGAGCATCTTCCCGTTCGGTCGCAGAGCGACCCCCCTCCCTCGTCGTGTGCGGACGAACCCTAACGGGCTGCTAGAACAGGCTCGCCGCCGCGCCCGCGGGCGGCTCGAGGCCGATGTGCTCAAAGGCGCGCCGCGTCGCCATCCGCCCGCGCGGCGTGCGCTTGAGCAGGCCGCATTGCAGCAGGTAGGGCTCGTAGACGTCCTCGATCGTGTCCTGCTCCTCCCCCACCGTCACGGCGAGCGTCGACAGACCGACCGCCTCGCCCTCGAACTTCTCACACAGCGCCCGCAGCAGCTCGCGGTCCAGGCGATCCAGGCCGAGGTCGTCGATCTCGAGCATCGCCAGCGCGGCATCGGCGGCGGCCGCGCTCACGACCCCGGCGCAGCGCACCTCGGCGTAGTCGCGCACGCGCTTGAGCAGGCGGTTGGCGACGCGCGGCGTGCCGCGGCTGCGCCCCGCGATCGCGATCGCGCCCTCGCGCTCGAGCGCGACGTCGAGGATCTGCGCCGAGCGCGTGACGATCATCGCCAGATCGTCGAGCGCGTAGTGCTCGAGGCGGTGCTGCAGGCCGAAGCGGTCGCGCAGCGGCGCCGTCAGCAGCCCGGTGCGCGTCGTCGCGCCGATCAGCGTGAACGGCGGCAGGTCGAGCGTCACGACGCGGGCGCCGGCGCCCACGCCGACCGTGATCGGCAGCTGACCGTCCTCCATCGCGGGATAGAACGTCTCCTCGAGCGCGCGCTGCAGGCGGTGGATCTCGTCGACGAAGAAGACGCTGCGCGGCTGCAGCGCGGTGAGGAAGGCGGCGATGTCGGCCTTGCGCTCCAGCGCGGGGCCGGCCGTCTGCACGAACGGAACCTCGAGCTCGGCGGCGACGATCTGCGCGAGGGTCGTCTTGCCCAGGCCGGGCGGGCCGGCCAGCAAGACGTGGTCGAGCGCCTCGCCGCGCGCCTGCGCGGCCTCGATCGAGATCGCCAGCTGCTCCTTCAGCGAGGGCTGACCGACGAAGTCCTCCAGCCGGCGCGGGCGCAGCGAGCGATCGAGCTCGTCCTCGGCCAGGCGCTCGGGGGTCTGGATGCGCGGTGCGCCGCTCACGGCTCGCGCGCCGTGCGCAGGGCGCCGGCGATGAGCGCCTCGGGCGTGTCGTCGGGCGCGTCGCGCAGCAGCTCGTCGGCCTCGACGACGCTGAAGCCCAGCTCGACGAGCCCGTCACGGGCCAGCCGGCGCGGATCGTCGCCGCGCGAGATCACGATCTCGTCCTCGACCTGCACGCCGCCGACCTTCTCGCGCAGCTCGACGATGATCCGCTCGGCCGTGCGCTTGCCGATCCCGGGCACGGCCTGCAGCCGCGCGACGTCGCCCGCCGCGAGCGCCTTGACCAGCTCGCGCGGCGTACCGCCGCTGAGGACGGCAAGCGCGACCTTCGGACCGACCGACTGCACGCCGATCAGCGCCAGAAACAGATCGCGCTCCTCCTCGGTCGCGAAGCCGAAGAGCGCGATCGCGTCGTCGCGCACGACGAGATGGCTGTGCAGCGTGACCAGCTTTCCGATTGCCGGAACCTGGCGCAGCGTCTCGGCCGAGACCGCGAGCCGGTAGCCGACCCCGCCCGTGAGGACGACGACGTGGTCGGCGCGGCGGACGGCGACCTCGCCGCGGACGAGCGCGATCACGCGTGGCCTCGGTAGACCTGGATGTCCTGGAGGCTTGAGGCGTCGTCGATCTGCTCGAGCTCGTCGAGCGCGCCGGCGCCGGCGCCGCCCGAAACGGCCGAGCTCTCGGCGACCGCCGCCGCATGCGGCGCGCCGGAGGCGTGACAGATCGCGATCGCCAGCGCGTCGGCGGCGTGGTCGGGCCGCGGCACCGCCTCGAGCGAGAGCAGCATCTGCACCATGCGGCCGACCTGGTCCTTCGCGGCGCGGCCCGAGCCGCAGACGGAGTGCTTCACCTGCTGTGGCGTGTAGGAGAAGCACGGCAGCCGGCGCTGGCCGGCCGCGAGCATCACGACGCCGCGCGCCTGTCCGACCGCGAAGGCGCTGGATGCGTTGCGCCCGAAGTAGAGGTCCTCCATCGAGAGGACGGCGACGCCGTGCTCGTCGAGCAGCTCGCAGACGCGCCGGTGGATGTTCGACAAGCGGATCTGCATCGGTGCTTCGGCGCGTGTGGTGATGACGCCGCCATCGAGCGCGACGAGTCGACCACCGCGTCGCTCGACGATGCCGTAGCCGGTGTTTGCGGTGCCTGGATCGATGCCGAGGACGATCATGCGCTCAAGATTCTGCGCCTCGGACCGGATGCCTCCCGCGCGCGTGGCCCGGCAGGCGCGCTTGGCGGCGCGCTACACGCGCTCCGCCGCCTCGCGGGCGGGACCGGTCCTCTACGATCCGCCGCCGTGACCGCCGCCGACACCACCCGCCGCCTGAACATCATCCTCGTGCTGGCGATCATCGACGCGGTTCTGCTCGTGCCGCTGCTGCTGCACCGCTTCGCGGACCTCGACATCCCGGTGTTTCCGGTCGGCATGACGCACGGGCTGCTGTTCATCGCGCTCGTCGGGCTCTGCGCGAAGGGCGCGCTGGACAACCTGTGGGGCTGGTGGTTTCCGGCGATCACCGTCGTCACCGGCGGCCCGCTGGGGTCGATCGTCGGCGACGTCATCATCCGCCGCCGGCTGGCTGCGATCACCTCGTAACCGCAGCCGCCGCCGAGGACGACCGATGAGCCTCCCCGGCGAGACGATCAGCGACGGCGCCGCGCCGCGCTGCGACGACTGCGGCCGGATGCCAAAGCTCGACGTCTACCTCAGCGGCACCGGCTATGACATCGGCCACCTACTGCGGCTGCGGCCCGTACACCTGCGAGTCGGGCTACTACTGCATCCGCGAGCTCGCATCGTGAGCGCCGGCTACGCCGCGGCGCGCTCGTAGCGCAGGTAGATCACGCGCGAGCTGAACGTCCGCGTCTCGACGAGCTCGAGCTCGATCCGCTCGTCGAGCGTGGGGAAGAACGGCGTGCCGCCGCCCAGGATCACCGGGCTGACGAACAGTTGGTAGTCGTCGACGAGGTTCTCGCGGATCAGTTCGGACGCCAGCTCTGCGCCGCCCACGGCGAGGTCCTTGCCGGGCTGCTGCTTGAGCCTCACGACCTCCTCGACGAGGCCGTCTCGCTGCAGCGTCGTGTTGGCTTCGACGCTCTCGAGCGTCTTTGAGAACACGATCTTTGGCAGCGCCTTCCAGATGCCGGCGAACTCGCGCTCGACATCCGTGATCGCCGGCTGCTGTTCGGCGGTCTCCCAGTAGGTCATCGTCTCGTAGAGCCGCCGGCCGAGCAGGTGCACGCCGAGGTCGCGGACCCGGTCGTTGTGGAACTGGTGCAACTCCAGGTCGGGGCCCGACCAGTCGATCTCGCCCGCACGGCCCGCGATGCAGCCGTCGAGCGTGACGCTCATCGAGTAGATCAGCTTGCGCATATGTGGTCCGGGACGCTAACGCGCGAAGGCCTGCGCCTGCAATGCGGCAACGGCCGTGCCCCACGGGTAGACGCCGCGGGTGCACCGGCCGCAGCAGCCTGCGCCAAGCCGACCTCGACAGCGGCGCATACGGTCGCTGAGCGACAGCTCAACCTTGGGTCGAGGTCAAGTTTGCGGGTCCTACGCAGGGGCGTTGAGATCGGCCGACAAAGACGGCCTTCTCGACGGCGAGCGAACTCGTTATGGTCGCCGAAGAACGAAGGGCCGCGGTGCTCGAACGCGACCCTCGGCGCGGATGAAGGGCGCATACGTCACATGAGCTCAGCGCGCGGGCTCCCGCGACGTTGCGCGCGAAGTCATCACACATCCGTCCTCGCCGGGCGTACAGTCGGCCGTACACAGACCGATCTCCAACGCGGAGGCGAGCATCCGATGACGACGACC
The DNA here is from genome assembly GCA_902806175.1 of uncultured Solirubrobacteraceae bacterium. Classification (GTDB taxonomy): domain Bacteria; phylum Actinomycetota; class Thermoleophilia; order Solirubrobacterales; family Solirubrobacteraceae; genus CADCVQ01. The sequence goes on along the minus strand of CADCVQ010000152.1, from coordinate 20,455 downwards.
GATCTCTTGGCAGCAAGAGAGCTGCCGCTCTCGCACGGCGCCCGCAGCGTGCCCGACCGCGCGACGTTCGAGACGCTTGCGCGTCGTGACGACGTTCCCGGCCAGCTCGCCGCCGAGGAGTGCAAGCTGCTCATCCTCGGCGTCGACTCGCCGCGCCCGCAGTTGTACTTCCTCAACACCAAGCAGTTCGCGTTTCATTACGACTTCGCGGCGCGCGTCCTCGGTGTGCGGTCACCGCTCGCGCAGTTCAACGCGGTGACGTACTTCCGCGACGATCGCTCGAACCTCGCCGGGACGATCATCGCCCACGACCGCTTCGAACCGGTCGGCGGCGGCCGGGAGCAGGGTCTCTACGCGCTCGAGTTCTGGCCGACCGACCCGGTTCCCGCGCGCCTCGTAGCGCTCGCGTTCGAGCTCGTCGGCGCGGCGATGGCGTTCGCCGCGGCCAAGCTCGCCTACCACCCGGCGGGCGACACGCAGGAGGCGCTGTTCGCGAAGGATGCCGCCGAGCTGCAGCGGCACGGGGTGCGCTCGATCTCGACGAAGGAGCTCTACGCGAACGTCTCCTACGTCGCGCTGAACGCGGGTGCGGGCTTCGGCGTGCTCAGCTCCGTCGATCCGACGTCCGGCCGCCCGCCGACGATCCGCGACGTTCCCGTGTTCACGACGCTGCCCAACGACCTCGGCCACGTCGCGGGCGTCATCAGCGCGACGCCGCAGACGCCCCTGTCGCACATCAACCTCAAGGCCAAGCAGAACGACACGCCCAACGCCTACGTCCGCGACGCGCTGACGCACGAGCGGATCGCGCCGCTGCTCGGCCAGGTCGTGCGCTACGAGGTCACGCCCGAGGACTTCACGCTCGCCCCCGCGACGGCGCAGGAGGTTGCTGCCTGGTTGGAGCAGATCCGCCCGCGGCAGCCGCAGACGCCGCCGCGCGACCTCAGCGCGACGCAGATCGTCGACCTCGACGACGTGCGCCATGCGGACGTGCTGCGCGTCGGCGCCAAGGCGGCGAACGTCGCCGAGCTGCGCACGATGCTGCCCGCCGGCGTCGTCCCCGACGGCTACGCGATCCCGTTCTCGTTCTATGACCGCTTCATGTCCGAGTGCGGCTTCTACGATGCCGCGCGCGCGATCGTCGAGGATGCCGGGCTCGCGGCGGACCCGCAGCGGCGCGACGAGGCGCTCGCGCAGCTGCGCAAGAAGATGAAGAAGGCCGAACTGGCCGGCGGGCTCGAGCAGCAGATCGCCGATCTGCACGCGCGCTTCCCAGCAGGCGCGACCGGGATCCGCTGCCGCTCGTCGACGAACAACGAGGACCTCGAGGGCTTCAACGGCGCGGGCCTGTATGACTCCTATACGCACCGGCCCGACGAGGGCGCGCTGTCGAAGACCGTCAAGCAGGTGTGGGCGTCGCTGTGGAACTTCCGCGCCTACGACGAGCGCGAGTTTCACCGTATCGACCACCTCAGCGCGGCGATGGGCGTGCTCGTGCACCCGAACTTCGACGACGAAGCGGCCAACGGCGTGGCGGTGACCAAGAACCCCTACGACCCCAACTGGCCGGGGTTCTACGTCAACGTCCAGGTCGGGGAGTCGCTCGTGACGAACCCGGACCCCAACGCGACGCCCGACGAGCTGCTCGTCTCGGCGATCGGGCCGCGCGGCGAGTACGAGACGCAGTACATCCGGCGCTCGACGCTGACGCAGGACGGCCGGCCCGTCCTGTCGGCGCAGCAGCTCGCGGTGCTGACGGCGGCCCTGGAGACGATCCAGGAGCGCTTCAAGGTCGTCTACGACAAGCAGGACGACGAGGGTTTCGCGATGGATGTGGAGTTCAAGTTCGGCGCCGACGGCGGCCTCGTCGTCAAGCAGGCGCGGCCCTGGGTCGAGTAATTCGCCGGGGGTGAGCGGTCAGCGCGCCAACCGCTGTTCGGCGCGCCGCGGCGCCGGGTAGCGCGCAGCCATGCGCCTACGTCTCTTCACTGCTCTCGCGGCGGCCGTCGCCGCATGCTGCGCACTCGCCGTCACCGGCTTCGCGCAGCGCGGCGACGACTCACGCTCGCTGACCGTCAAGCTGCGCGACGCCGACGGCAAGTCCGTCGGCACCGTCCGGATGACCGCCGCGTCCGCCCGCAGCGCGGTCGACGTCCGCGTCAGCGCCCGCCTGAAGCCGGGCTTCCACGGCTTCCACGTCCATGCCGTCGGCAAGTGCGAGGGCCCGGACTTCAAGTCGGCCATGGGTCACCTCAAGGCGGCCGGCGAGCCGCACGGCGCGCACGACGGCGACATGCCGTCGCTGCTCGTCAAGCGCAACCGGATGGCGTCGCTGCGCCTGACGACCGACGGCTTCACGTTCGGCGACCTGCGCGACCGCGACGGCAGCGCCGTGATGGTCCACGCGGGTCCCGACAACTTCGCGAACATCCCGCCGCGCTATGCCCCCAACGGGCCCGACCAGGAGACGCTGGACACCGGCGACAGCGGGGCGCGCGTCGCCTGCGGCAGGATCGCGCCGGGCTGATCGGACGGCGCAGGTCCGGGCGGCGGCGCGACGTCAGCCGGCCGCGACGCGCTCGAGCACGTCGGCGTCGACGTCGAAGTTCGCGTGCACGGCGTCGACGTCGTCGTTGTCCTCGAGGGCGTCGATGAGCCGCATGACCTTCGCCGCGTCGTCCTCCTCGATCGCGACGCGCGCCTTCGGCAGCCAGGCGATGTCGGCCGATTGGATCTCGATCTCAACCTCCTCGAGCGCGGCGCGCACGGCGGTCAGGTCCGCGGGCGCGGTGAGCACCTCGAAGATCCCGGCGTCCTCGGAGATGTCCTCGGCACCGGCCTCGATCGCCGGCATCAGGTCGTCCTCGCCGTAGCGCGCGGAGTCGACGACGATCAGGCCGCGCTTGTCGAAGAGGTAGGCGACGGAGCCGGGCTCGCCGAGGCTGCCGCCGTGCTTGCCGAGCACGTGGCGCACGTCGGCGCCGGTCCGGTTGCGGTTCTCGGTCATCGCCTCGATCAGCAGCGCGACGCCGCCGGGCCCGTAGCCCTCGTACATGACGTCCTGGATCTGAGCGGCGTCCGCGCCCGCGCCGGTGCCCTTGGCGATCGCGCGCTCGATGTTGTCCTTGGGCATCGAGGCGTCGCGCGCCTTCTGAACGGCCAGCTGCAGCGCCGGGTTGCCCTCGAGCTCTCCCCCGCCGTCACGCGCGGCGGTCGTGATCGATCGCGCGAGCTTCGTGAAGAGCTTTCCGCGGCGGGAGTCGACGATCGCCTTCTTGTGCTTGATCGACGCCCACTTCGAATGGCCGGACATGGCGGGGATTGTAGAGGCGCGGCCGGTGGCGGTCGCGGCGTCGCGGCTCAGCGTCCTGTGGCATCCCGCCCCGCCCCGTCCCGCCCGCAGACACGGCCAACTACCCTTCCGCCCGTGCAAGTTCCAGACGAGATCTTCAAGGCCTACGACATCCGCGGCCTGTACGGCGAGCAGATCGACGGCGACGTCGCGCAGGCCGTCGGCCGCGCCTTCGTGCACGTCCTGTCCGACCTCGGCGGCACGCAGACGAACGAGCTGCGGATCGGGCTGGGCCGCGACATGCGCCTCAGCGCGCCCGAACTCGCCGGCCGCTACCGCGAGGGGATGATCAGCGAGGGGGCGACCGTCGTGGACGCCGGGATGGTCGGCAGCGAGATGCTCTACTGGCTCGTCGGCGCGCGCGAGCTCGACGGCGGGCTGATGTGCACCGCGTCGCACAACCCGAAGCCGTACACGGGCGCCAAGCTCGTCCGCGAGGGCGCGATCGCGCTGAGCGGGGACGCCGGCATCCAGGATGTCCGCCGGCGGATCGCGGAGGGCCTGGACGAGAACCCTCCCGGCGGCGGCAGCGTCGAGGAGGTCGAGATCTACGAGGACTTCCAGGCCGACGCCCTGAAGTTCATCGATCCGGACGCCATCAAGCCGCTGCGCGTCGTCGTCGACGGCGGCAACGGGATGGCGGGCCCGATGGTCGGCCCGCTGCTCGAGCGCCTCGGCCTCGACCTCGTCACCGCCTACTGGACCCCCGACGGCGAGTTTCCCGACCACGAGCCCAACCCGCTGCTGCCCGAGAACCGCGAGTTCATCATGTGCAAGGTCGTCGAGGAGCAGGCCGACCTCGGGATCGCCTGGGACGGCGACGCCGACCGCTGCTTCTTCATCGACGACCGCGGCCGCTTCGTCGACGGCGACTTCCTCACGGCGCTGCTCGCCGAGTCGCTGCTGCGCAAGTCGCCCGGCGAGGCGATCCTCTATGACGTCCGCGCAAGCCGCGCGGTCGCCGACACCGTCCAGCAGGCCGGCGGCAGCGCATATCCCAACCGCGTCGGCCACGCGTTCTTCAAGACGCGGATGCGCGACGAGGGCGCGATGTTCGGCGGCGAGGTCTCCGGCCATTACTACTTCCGCGACTTCTACTGCGCCGACAGCGGGACCATCCCGGCGCTGCTGATCCTCGAGCTGCTGAGCGTCGAGGAGTCCAAGCTCTCCGAGCTGCTTGACCGCTACCACGCCACGTACTTCATCTCGGGCGAGATCAACTCGACGGTGCAGGACGGGCCGGCCAAGCTCGCCGAGATCGAGGAGCGCTACGACGACGCGAAGATCGGCCACCTCGACGGCGTCTCGGTCGACTACGACGACTGGCACTTCAACGTGCGCACCTCCAACACCGAGCCGCTCATGCGACTGTGCCTGGAATCGCTGGTCTCCGTCGAGGAGATGGAGCGCCGCCGCGACGAGGTGCTCGCCATCATCCGCGCATGAGCGAGGCGCAGGCGGCGCTGCAGCGGGCTGCCGAGGCCGGGATCCACTGCCTCGCGATCCCGACGCCGTTTCAGGTCGGCCGCGTCAACACGTACCTCATCGAGGACGACCCGCTCACGCTCGTCGACAGCGGCCCGAACTCGGGCACGGCACTCGACGAGCTCGAGCGCGCGCTCGCGGCGCGCGGCCATCGCGTCGAGGACCTCGAGCTGCTCGTCATCTCCCACCAGCACATCGACCACCTCGGGCTGGCGGCGATCCTGGCGCGCCGCTCGGGCGCCGAGGTCGCGGCGCTGGACCTGCTCGCGCCGCGCGTCGAGCACTGGCAGGAGGGGATGGACGACGACGACGCCTTCGCCGAGCAGGTCATGGCCGAGCATGGGATCCCGCAGGACGTGCGCTTCGCGCTGCTCGCCGTCTCGCAGAGCTACCGCGCGTGGGGCGGCTCGGCGAAGGTCACGCGCCCGCTGGCGGCCGGGTCGGAGCTCAAGCTGCGCGACCGCACGCTGCGCGTGCTGCACCGCCCCGGCCATTCACCCTCGGACACGATCTTCCACGACGAGGAGCGCCGGATCGTGCTGGGCGCCGATCACCTCATCAAGCACATCTCCTCCAACCCGCTGATCTCGCGCCCGCTCGAAGCCGGCCTCAACGACGGCGACGGCCCGCCCGAGCGCCCGCACGCGCTGGAGATCTACATCCGTTCCCTGCGCGCGACGCGGGCGATGCAGAACGTCGACATCGTGCTCGCCGGCCACGGCGCGCCCGTGACCGACCACGTCGCGCTGATCGACGAGCGCTTCCGGCTGCACGAGCGCCGCGCGGAGAAGATCCGCCAGCTGATCGCCACCGCGCCGAGCACCGCCTATGAGCTCGCGCAGTCGCTGTGGGGCAACGTCGCCGTCACGCAGGCCTACCTGACGCTGTCAGAGGTCCTCGGCCACGTCGACCTGCTCGCCGCGGCGGGCCATGTCGTCGAGCAGCGCGACGGCGAGCTCGTGCGCTTCGCCGCCGCGTGACGCGTCCGCTAGTCGAGGTTCTGCTGATACTTGAAGCGGACCTTCGTGGTGCCGGAGCTGCGCCTGCAGGTGACCGACGCGTTGACCTGCGTCGGGATCTGCAGCTCGGGCGGGCGCGACTCGCTGCACCGGAAGCTGATTCGGCGCGAGCCGATCCGCGGCCTGATCGTCTTGCCGTTGCAATTGCCGCGCTTGCCGCCGGCCGCGATTCTGCACGAGTTGTACGCGACCATGACCCTGCGCGCCGACGTGCAGCTCAGCCCCGTCGCGCGGACCTGCGTGAAGTAGCCGCCGGAGAAACTCGACTGGTTGCACGTGCGGGTCGTCGCTGCGCTCGCCGGAGAGGCACCGAATGCAGAAGCGGCAAGGCAGCTCAGGACGGCAAGCGGCATGAGCACACGGGGAATGCGGGACAGCGTCATGACTTCTCCTTCGCGGAGTACTGGGGGAAACCTTCCGGCGTACTGCGCCGAGGCGTCGGGGCGATCGACCATGATGTCGGACCGTGATCGCCGCCGGCCGAATCCTCAGCATCTTCTCATCTGCATTGCTTGCAGTCTTTCTGACGGCTGCGAGCGCTGCGGCAGCACCCAACCGTGAGCCGCTCCCGCACGCCGACGAGGCCGACGTGTCCGACAGTCCGCTGGACCTGCGCTCGGTCGCGTTCGGCCAGCGCGGAACCGAGTTGGTCCTGCGCATCGCGACGGCGGGCGAATGGGAGCTCGCGCAGCTGTCCTCGATCGAGGGGCGCGCGCTGTGCGTGAAGATCTTCTACGGCGCGCTGCGCACGCCGCGCGGCGTCGTCTGCGTCTATGACAAGGGCGCCGACGAGCCGGGGCTGACGTATTCGCGGCTGGATCCGTTCGGCCAGCCGGTCGAGAACCGGATCATCGGGGCGACCGTCTTTCGCCGCGACAAGCGCTCGGTGGAGGCACTGCTCGAGCCGTCGTCGATCAACCTGCGCCAGGGCCCGTACTCCTGGCAGGCGCAGTCGACGTGGTCTTGCACGGGACCAGCCACGTGCAACGACCTGTCGCCCGACAACGGCGTCGTCCGCGCGCAGATCAGACCCTTGGCCGAGCCGCGCTGCCTCGGCGCGGCGTCGCGCAACCCCCGTTACCGCTGCCGCAACGACGAACTGCGCGGCGCGGTCATCCCAACCCCGGAGGTGGCTGCGCTGTCGCCGAACGCGCGCTGCACGATCGTGTCGACCCGCTTGCCGTACACGTGCCAGTTCGGCGTGCGCGCGGCGATCGCCAACCGCACGATCGCACTCATCGGCGACAGCCACGCGGCGCATTGGCGCGGCGCGACCGAGGTCGTCGCGCAGGCGCGCTCGTGGCGCGGCTTCTCGCTGACGCGCAGCGGCTGCCCGTACTCGACCGCCGCGCCGGACCTCCCTGCGGCGCGGCGCCGCAGCTGTGAGGAATGGCGGCGCGCCGTGCGGCAGTGGCTCGTCCGCCATCCGCAGGTGCAGACGGTCTTCGTCTCCCAGCTCGCCAGCGCCGGCGTCCGCGCGCCCCGCGGCAGACATCGCGAGACATACAAGATCCAGGGCTACATGCGCGCCTGGCGCCGGCTTCCCCGCAGCGTGCGGCGGATCATCGTCCTGCGCGACACGCCGTACAGCACGAAGGACTCACCGTTCTGCGTCGAGCGCGCGATCAGGCAGCGCCGATCCGCCGCAACCGCGTGCGCGCTCAGCCGCCGCAGCGCCGTGCGCCGCGACGCCGCCGCAGTCGCCGCGCGCCGCGACGGCTCGCGCCGTACGCATGTCGTGGACCTCAACGACTTCATGTGCGGAAAGCGCGTGTGCTTTCCGGTCGTCGGAGGCGTCCTCGTCCACAAGGACACGACGCACATCACGTCGCTGTTCGCGGGCACGCTCGGACCGTTTCTGCTGCAGCGCGTCAGCCGACTGCTCGGCGGCTGACGGTCACGCTGCAGGCTTGCGCGCCTCGATCTCCGCGCCGGTGTAGAGCGTCTTGAGCTTGAGCTTGGAGAAGCGCTCGTCGAGCGGGTAGCCCATCCGCGCGACGAAGAAGAGCGTCTTGTTCAGCGGCCGCACCCAGCGGCGGTGGTCGGTGCGCGGCAGCACGAAGTGGACGAGGTTCGAGAGCTGCAGAAACGCACCGGAGTACGGCTTCTCGTCGATCCGCGTGATCTCAAAGCCCGCGCGCTCGAAGAGCCGGCGCATGCCGAACGTCGTGAAGCGGCTGACGTCCTCGGGAAAGCCGTGGACGCCGAAGGTGAACGGGATCCAGGCGAGCACCGGCGCGCCGGGCTTCAGCACGCGGAACATCTCGCGCACGACCTGGTAGGGGTCTTCGACATGCTCGAGCACGCTGATCGCCAGCGCGCCGTCGAAGCGACCGTCGTCCATCGGCATCGCGTGCGCATCGCCGACGATGTCGGGGCGCTGCGACGTGTCGGCGTCGAACTTCGTCAGGGTGCAGGCAAAGAACGGACGGTGGTCGTAGTGCCCCGCGCCGACCTCGAGGACCTCCGCGTCGGGTGGATGCGACGCGGCCCAGCGTTGCAGCGTGGGCATCAGCAGCCGCCGCGAGGCGCCGTGGTTGATGTCGTAGCGGACTTCGCGCAGGCCCATCGACGCGGCAGCCTAGTGGTCCGAACTTCAGCTCTGCGCAGCGACGAGCTTCGTGCGGACCAGCGGCAGCGCGGCCTGGCGCTCGTCGGTGGTCGCGCTGCGGGATCGTCGTCACGAGGCGACCGTGGCACAAGTGCTACGCGCACGGCCGATCCCCACGAGCTGATAGCCGAGCAGCCCCGGTGCGCGGCGCCCCAGCGCCTGCCAGGCGGGCTCGATGCGCCGCACGGGCCGCGCCGGCCCGAGCTGGTTGCGCAGCGCCGGCACGATCGCATCCAGCTCGACGTCGCGCAGGCCGGCGCCCGTCAGCAGGGCGCGCAGCGAGTTGCGCGTGAACCAGCGCAGGTGGCCGGCATCGAAGGTGCCGCTGTCGGTCTGCGGCCAGCGGCCGCGCAGCAGCGTCATCCGCGCCTTCCAGTGCGCGACATTCGGGACGCTGACGAGGATCGCGCCGCCCGGCCGGCACCAGGCGATCGCCCGCCCCAGGCCGGCCGCAGGGTCGGCGAGATGCTCGAGCACGTCGGCGAGCACGACCAGATCGAACGATCTCGCCTGGAACGGCAGCCGATCGTCCTCCAGCGCGCCGCAGATGACCTCGTCGCCGATCTGCGCCGCCGCGCGGGCGGCCGTCGGCGACAGCTCCAGGCCGGCGAGATGGCCCGCGCCGGGGCGCAGCAGCGCGAGCAGACCGCCCGAGGCGCAGCCGATGTCGAGCACCCGCCCGCCGGGTGGCAGCAGCCGCCGTGCATGGGCGGCGATCGCGCCGTTGCCGAAGGCCGCATACGTCTGCGCCTTGGCCTCGTAGAGGTCCGCGAGGGCTTGGTCGCCGGCCATGCACGCGAGCGTACCGCCGCGCGCAGCGCCATCTACACTGCGCGCGATGGCGAGCCCGGTCCGACGCGCTGCCCAGCAGGCCCGGCGCGTGGTTTACAAGGCGCGCGAGGTCAAGGCGCGCCGCGACTCGATCGAGCGCCTGCGCCGCTCGCTGAACCGCGCCGAGAGCTCTGTCGCCATGCAGGAGCGCGCGCAGGCGCATCTCGCCGACGGCACGCTCGTCATGGGCAACATGAGCTACTACGCGCCGAACGTCGTGAAGTACGAGGGCGACGCCGGCCGCGTGATCATCGGCAACTTCGCGTCCGTCGCGCCGGACGCGGACTTCTACGTCGGCGGCCTGCACCGCACCGAGTGGGTCTCGCAGTACGGCATGCGCGCGATGCTCGACCTGCCGGGCGCGCACGAGGACGGCTTCACGCACGGCCGCGGCGACATCGTCGTCGGCAGCGACACGTGGGTCACGAACGGCTGCACGGTCATGTCGGGCGTGACGATCGGCGACGGCGCCGTCGTCGGGACCAAGGCGGTCGTCGCCAAGGACGTGCGTCCGTACGCGATCGTCGTCGGCAACCCGGCGCGCGAGATCCGGCGGCGCTTCAGCGACGAGCAGGTCGACGCGCTGCTGCGGATCAGGTGGTGGGACTGGCCCACCGAGCAGGTCAAGCAGCACGTCGAGCTCATCTGCAGCCCGGACGTCGACGCCTTCATCGCGCGCTTCGATCCCGCCGCCGGCGCCAGCGCGACGTGACCGCCTCGGGCGTCGCCGTCGTCATCGTCAACTACAACGGCGAGAGCCTGCTGCCCGACTGCCTCGCCGCACTCGCCGCACAGACGCTCGCGCCCGACGAGATCGTCGTCGCCGACAACGGCTCGCGCGACGGCTCGCTGGCGCTGCTGCACGCACATCACCCCGCCGTCCGCGCGCTCGAGCTCGGCCGCAACCACGGCTTCGCGGGCGGCGCGAACCGCGGCGTGCAGGCGACGACGGCGCCCTGGGTCTGCGTGCTGAACTCCGACGCGACGCCGCAGCCCGACTGGCTCGCCGCGCTCGTCGCCGCGCCGCGCGGCGAGCTCACGTGGGCGCTGGGAAGCGTGCTCGTGAGCGCGGCGACGGGGCTGATCGAGAGCGCCGGCGACGCGTACGCCCCCGCGGGCTACTCGCACAAGCTGCTGCGCGAGCGGCCGCTCGCGGACCTGCCGCCCGATCCCTACCGCGTGTTCGCCGCGCCGGGGGCGGCGCCGGTCTTCCGGCGGCGCGTGTTCGATCTGCTCGGCGGCTACGAGGAGCGCTTCTTTCTGTACTACGAGGACGTCGACCTCGCATTTCGCGCCGCGCTGGCGGGCTACCACGCGCTGCTCGTCCCGTCGGCGCGCGTCACGCATCGGCTCGGCGCTACGACGCGCTCGATGGCACGGCTGCGCTTCTACGTCGCTCGCAACAGCATGTGGTGCGCCGTGCGCTGCCTCCCCGAGCTGCCCGTGCGGGTGCTCGTTCGCCGCTGGCTCGCCGAGCTGCGCGCCAACCGGCCGCGGCGGTTTGTGGTGGCCGAGGTCGCCGGGCGCCTCGCGGGCCTCGCGGGCCTGCCGCGGGCGCTTCGCGAGCGCCGCGCGATCCAGGCGCGGCGGGTGGTGTCCGCGACCGAGGTGCAGGCACTGCTCCGGCTGCCTGGCGTGGTGCCGGGAGCTCGCGCCGGCTCTCGCTCTGGCTTGGGCGGGGGCGACTCGACCGCTGCGGGATAGCGGGTGTGAGATAGACCCCGCGGGGGGAAGGACACCAATCGTGCAGCTCATCCGCATAGCCGGGCCGACCGAGCCGATGCGCCGCCTGGCGGAGGTCGACGGGCTGGACTTCGAGCGCACGAGCGCGCGCCGCCTGGACGGCGATCGCTGGCAGGTCTCGGGCTACGCGACCGACGACGCGCTCGCCACGCTGCGCGAGCGCGGCCTCGAGATCGAGGCCGTGGTCGAGCCCGACGCGCTCGAGGAGGAGCGCGACGTGCTCTTCACGCAGCTGCGGGCCGCGCAGGCCAACGAGGCGCGGGAGTAGTGGCCTACCCGTCGACCGTCGGCGCGATCGAGGCCGAGCTCGGGCGGCTCGCCGCCGACCACCCGCAGCTGGTCACGCGCACCGTCGCGGCGAACCGCACCCACGAGGGCCGCAGCGTGTCCTACGTGACGATCAGCGCCAACGAGGGCGGCCGCCCCGTGCTGCTGACCGGTGGCGCGCATGCCCGCGAGTGGGCGCCGCCCGACGCGCTGCTGAGCATGCTCGCCCGGCTGCTGCGCGCCTACGAGGAGGGCGCGGACTTCGTCGTGCCGGAGTTCACCGACCGCGCCCCGGCGGGCGACATCGTCTATCCGGCGGCGTCGTTCGCGGCCGCCGACGTCAAGCGGATCGTCGAGCGCGTCGAGCTCAACGTACTCGCGCTCATCAACCCCGACGGCCGCGCGTTCTCCCAGTCCGCCGCGACCAACGCGATGTGGCGCAAGAACCGCCGCCCGCCACGTCCCGGCTCGTCGTGCATGGGCGTCGACCTCAACCGCAACTACGACATCGCCTGGGACTTCGAGCGCTACTACGACGACGCCGGCGACGTCGCCGTGTCCGCCTCCAAGGACCCGTGCGATCCGCAGGTCTACATCGGCTCGGCCGCAGCCTCGGAGCCCGAATCGCGCACCGTCGCCGCGATCCTGCGCGACCGGCGGATCGAGTTCTACGTCGATGTCCACTCCTTCAGCCGCAAGATCCTCTATCCGTGGGGCATGGACGACAACCAGGTGCGCGATCGCGAGCAGAACTTCCGCAACCCCGCATGGGACGGCCGCCGCGACGGCGGGCCCGGCGGGCGCTACGGCGAGTTCATCCCGTCGGCGCTGCTCGACGAGCACGTGCGCATCGGCCGCGCGATGCACGACGCCATCCTCGACGCGGCCGGCGGCGATGCGCGCGCCCAGGCCCGCTCGCAGTACGACGTCGAGCCCGGCCTCGCCCTGTATCCGACGACCGGCACCGCGTCGGACTTCGCGGCGAGCCTGCAATTCCAGCGCGATCCGCCGGCGCCGCGGGTCATCGCCTACACGCTGGAGATCGGCAGCGACGCCGACGGCGAGGGCGGCTTTCAGCCGGTGCCGGCGATCTTCCCGAAGATCGAGCGCGAGGTGCACCTCTCGCTCATGGCGTTCCTGCTCGCCGCAGCGGGCTGAGCCCGGCGCGGCCCCGCGTCAGGCCGGCGCGCCCGCGGCCGGGCGGCGGCGCAGGTAGGCGAACATCTCGCGCAGCAGCCGCCGCTCGATCAGCGCGGTGGCGGCGAGCGTCGTGACGACGTACAGGGCGAAGACCGCCAGCGCCGCCGCCAGCGTCCCCTCCTCGCCAAACGCCAGGCGCAGCGCGCCGACCAGCGCGACCGCGGGCAGGCTCGGCAGCAGCGCACGCGCGGCGTGGCGCAGAAAGCGGAAATCCGGGAACAGGCGACGCAGGAAGACCATCCGGATCGTGAAGTTCACGACTTCGACCAGCACCGTCGCGATCGCGAGTCCGCGCAGGCCCTCCGTCGCCAGCAGCGGCAGCCCGATCGCGAGAAAGGCGACGATCGAGATCGCGGCGGCGATCGCGATCGGCTTCGTGTCCGCCCGCGCGCGGTAGAACGCGTCCCAGTTGAAGCCGATCTGATGCACGGCGACGGCGACGCCGATCGCCTGCATGAGCCCGATCCCGGGGCGCCAGCGCTCGCCGATGCCGAACTGCACGAGATCCTCGGCGAAGACCGCGAGACCTAGGCCGAAGGGCGCGCCCCACATGAGCGCCAGCCGGTTGGACTTCACGAACGCCTCGTAGAGCAGGTCCGCGCGGTCCTTCACCGCGCAGATCGTCGGGTAGATCGTCTGTGAGATCGCCTGGTCGGCGCGGTCTGAGTACTGCGAGATCGTCGACGCGAGCGCGATGATGCCGACGCCGGCCAGCCCGAGCTTGGCCTCACCGACGATCAGCAGGCCCTGACCGACGACGATGCCCGACATCCCGGCGAAGAACAGCGGCCACGAGAACGAGGCGTAGGAGCGCAGCGTCACCCGATCCCAGGTCCAGCGGAAGCGGTAGGGCGAAGCGCGCAGCGACACGAGCGCGCCGACCCAGCCGCCCGCGACGACGCCGACGATCAGGGCCCAGTAGTTCCAGCCCGCGATCAGCAGCCCGACGGCGATCACGAAGCCCGTCACCGGGTCGAGGATCTGCAGCTTGCGCTGGCGCACGAAGTCCATGTCGCGATAGAAGATCCACAGCGGCGCCTGCAGGGCCTGCGCGGGCACGACGAGCAGCGAGACGAGCGCCGGCGCGATGATCCCCGGCTCGTCGAAGATCGCCGCCAGCGCGGGCACGAGCGCGACGCCCGCCGCGAGCACGACGCCGGCGAGCGCGAGCTCGAACGTCATCGCCTTGCGAAACGCGAGCTCCTGATCGGGCTCGTCCTGCTGGATGTACTTCTCGCCGATCCCGACCTGGCGCAGGAACATCAGCGTGAACAGGACGACGAGGACGACGCCCCAGACGCCGTACTCGGTCGTCGTCAGGAACGCCGCGACGAGGAAGCCGCGCAGCAGGTTGAGCGTGTTGACGCCGACGAGGAAGGCGGCGTTGACGATCGTGCCGCGCGCCGCGCGGATCCGCAGGCCCGACCCCGCCTGCGGGCGCGGGCGCGCGGGATCGATCGCGGGCTCGCTGTCGCTCGGCTGCACGACGTCACGATAGGGGCCGCGTCAGCCGTGAGGCTCAGCCGCCATCGCGGCGACGCTTTAGCCTCTCGCGCGGTCATGCCCCTGGACGACTTCCTGATCGGCGCCGCGCTGTTCGGGGCGATGCTCGCGGCGGTGGCGATCGCCACCGCGCTGATCGTGCGCCGCCGCCTGCGCCACCTGGACCGCCTCGAGCTCGGGCTGGCGAGCGTCGTCGTCGGCACCGCCGTGCTGATCGGGGTGCATCTGCTGCCGCTCGTGCTCGGGATCCTCGCGCGCGGCACGGTGCTGGCGGCCGCGGCGCTCGCGGTCGTCCTCGCGGCGCTGGTGCGGCCCGCGGCCGATCTGCGGCACGACGAGCCAAACCCACCGGCGCCGCCCAGCAGCCGCGTCTCATGGGCGCTCGCTGCGGGCGCGGGCGCCTTCGCCACGGCGGCCGCGCTCGCCGATCTCGGGCGCTGGGCGGGTGACGAGCTGATCGGCGTCGACCCGCTGACGTTTCACCTGCCCAACGTGGCGCGCTGGATCCAGACCGGGACCGTCTGGCAGATCGACCAGTTCGTCCCGCTGCTCGCGCAGGGCAACTACCCGCACAACGGCGACGCCCTGCTGCTGAGCACCGTGCTGCCCTGGCACAACGACTTCCTCGTGCGCCTGCCGATCACGTTCTACCTCGTCGCGCTGGCGGTCGCGGTGTTCGCCGTCGCGCGCGAGCTGGGCGCGACGCGCGCGGCGTCGGCGCTCGCGGCCGCCGTCGTCGTGTCGATGCCGGTCGTCGGGCTGGCGACGATCCCGCGCGCACTGCCGGACTCGCTCATGTGGGCGACGTACACCTGCGGCGTGCTCTTCCTCCTGCGCCACGCGCGTACGCGACGACGGTCAGACCTCGTCGTCGCCGGGGTCGCGCTCGCGATCGCCTGCGGAACGAAGTGGTACGGCGTCAGCTCCGTACCCGTCGTGATCGGCATCTGGCTCGTCGCGCGGCTGCTCGCCGCGCGCCGCGCCGCCCAGCCGGGGGCGCTGAAGCGCGCGCTCGGCGAGGGCGTCCTCGTCGGCGGCCTGGCGTTCCTCGGGACCGCGCTGTGGCTCGTGCGCAACCTCGCGCTGTCGGGCAACCCGGTCTTTCCGCTTCAGGTCAAGCCGTTTGGCATCACGATCTTCGACGCCCCGCCGGACGTCATCCGTGACCAGGCGGGCTGGACGATCGCCGACTACGCGGGGGACCTCGACGTGCTGCGCCAGCTCGCGGGCGAGATCGTCGAGGGGATCGGCAGCGCGCCGATCGTCTGCGCGATCGGCCTCGTCGTCGCGGTATTGCTCGCGCGCCGGCGCGGTCGGGCGCCGGATCCGCGCATCCTCGTCCTCGCGGCAGGCGCGGTCGTCCTCGGGCTGCTGTACACGGTGACCCCGGCGACCGCGCTCGGGCTGCGCGGCGACCCGTCGCTTGCGAACTCCAACACGCGCTACGCGGTTCCCGCGCTGCTGCTCGCGGTTCCCGCGCTCGCGTGGGCGGCGGGCCGGCTGCCACGCATGCCGGCGCTCGTGCTGGAGGGCGCGCTCGCCGTCGGCGCGCTGTTCGGCGCCTGGTATGGCTATGAGGTCCAGCTGCGCGACCTCGTGCTCGCCGCGGCGGCGCTCGTCGTGCTCGCGGGCGTGACGTGGGTGCTGTGGCGTCTGCGCGACCGTCGCATGGTGCTCGCCGGTGCCGCGGTCGCATCGCTGCTGCTCGGGCTGGCGGCGGCCAACCGGATGCAGGATCGCATCAACGACGGGCGCTACCGCAACATCGATCCCGGCGTCGACGCGATGCTCCGCGCCGCGCCCGGGGGCCAGCGCGTGGCGCTGGCGGCGGACTGGACGGTCGCCGGCCTGTCCCCCATCTGGCCCGCGTTCGGGACGACGATCGACAACGAGGTCGAGTTCATGGGCCGTTTCGTCGACGGCTTCCTCACGCCCTGGGGCGACGAGCGCAGCTTCCAGGCGGCGCTGCGCCGCGGGCGCTACGACGTGCTCGTCGTCGGCCGCGGCTTCTATCCACCGGAGGCGACGCCGGAGCAGCGCTGGGCGATCGACGCAGGCTGGCGCACGATCTCGCTGACGGCGCGGCTGCGCGTGCTCGTGCCGCCGCCGTCAGGCAGCTGAAGGCGCGTCGATGAGGAGTGACAGGCCGTTGGCTGCTGCGTTTCGTCCAAGGGGGAAGCGCCGCGCAACGCCGCCTGCCGCTCCATAGCACGCAAAGAGCCGACCAGCCGCCCGCTCGGGGCGGCACCGAGACCGCCGAATCGTTCGAGCCGGCGTTGCGGGCCTCTGCGGGGGGAGTTAAGGTCGCGGGAGATCTAACTCTGGAGGCCCACGATGAGCATCGTTGTCCGGTTCGCGCCCTCGAACGTGACCAAGCAGCAGTACGACGCCGTCCGCAGTGCGCTCAACGAGTCCGGCGACTGGCCGCCCGCAGGATGCCGGTTTCACGTCTGCTTCGGCGACGAGCAAGACATCCGTGTGAGTGAGGTCTGGGAGTCGCAGGAGCAACTCGACGCGTTCGGCGAGAAGCTACGACCGAGGCTGGAGGAGGCCGGCATCGAGCTCACAGGTCAACCGGAGGTCTTCGAGGCCCATATCGTCGAGACGTTCTGACCCAAGGCCAGCCGGAGTTCGTGACCAGCGCTCTCACGGGATGGCCGCGGACTGCCGGTCCTCGTCCATTGCGGTAGTGCCGCCCGCAGCTGCCAAGCACGACGACCTGGATGGCGACGTCAGCGGTCGCCTCGTGGTTGGATGCCACGATGATCCTGGACGTATCGTGCGTCGCGCGTGTCGATCTGCTGCGCGAGGCCGCGCTGCGTTTCCGCGGCGAAGAGCGCGTCACGCCGTTCGTGGAGGCGCCCGGCGCACTCGCGTTCGTGGCCGTCGAGGACGCGGGCGACGTCATCGGCTGGTGCTGGGGGTATCACCTTGTGCGGCCCGACGCGCCCCCGATGCTGTACCTCCACGAGCTCGAGGTCGCCGAAGAGCATCGCCGGCACGGTCACGGTCGCGCCCTGCTCGATGCCTTCATGGCGGCCGGCAAGGCCGCCGGCGCGACGAAGATGTTCCTGTCGACCGCGCGCGCAAATGAGCCCGCCCGGCGGCTGTACGAAGCGCTCGGCGGCGGTCTCGCCGCCCAAGGGCCGACGCTCAACTACTGGTTCCTGCTTCGCCAGGAGAGGAGAGTGTGATGAGGCGGGTCCTGCTGGAGATGAGCATGTCGCTCGACGGATACGTCACCGGCCCCGACGTCAGCGACGAGGAGCCGATGGGGCGTGGCGGCGAGGTCCTGCACGAGTGGATGTTCGCCGGCCGATCGCCAGCCGAGTCCAAGGCGTGGCAGACGAAGCACTTCAGCGGCGTCGGCGCGGTGATCATGGGGCGCCGAATGGTCGATCTCGGGATCGGGCGCTGGGGCGAGGAGCCGGTGTTTCATGCACCGTGCTTCGTGGTCACCCATCGCCCCGCCGAGATGATCGTGAAGAATGGCGGCACTTCCTACACCTTCGTTACCGGCGGGGTGACCGAGGCACTGCGCCGGGCGCAGGACGCCGCAGGGTCCCGGGACGTACTCGTCAACGGTGGTGGAGAGATCAACCGTCAGTTCCTCCACGCAAGGCTGGTTGACGAGGTTCGTCTGCATCTGGTGCCCGCGGCCCTGGGCGGCGGCGCGCGCCTGCTCGACGGGGCGCGCTCGGACCTCGGCCTCGTTGCAACCGCCGCAACCGCAACCCCGCTGGTCACCCACCTCACCTACGAGGTCGAGCGGGGCGCGAGTGGCGCGAGTTGAGCCGGCGCAAGGCGTCACTGCTGGGTTGTGCGAAGAGTGGTGTAGTCCCGCACCGGTCGCGGCGCCCCAGTGCTTTCCATGCAACCCGGAACCGACGCTCGCACCGCGAGCGCCTGCGGAACCCATCGCGCAACCGTCGGCAGCCCTTGATCTCGAAGAGCACGTCGCTCCGAGCTCAGGGAGCGGCGCCCGCGCTACCGGCCGAGCCTCTGCAGGACGGCCGCCATCCGCGCCGTCTCGGCATCGACGTCGGCGTGTGCGAGAACCCATTCCCGCGCCGCGCGGCCGGCCTGCGCCCGCTTCTCAGGCGCGAGCGCCAGCATCTCGCGCAGCCCCGCCGCCAGCGCGTCGGCGTCGCCCGGCGCGGCCAGCACGCCCCACGGGGCGAGCACGCATTCGGGCAGGCCGACCTCGTCGCTGGCGACGACGAGCAGCTCCATCGCCATCGCCTCCTTGACGACGACCGGCATCGAGTCGCGGTCGCCGTCACGGGCGACGACGCAGGGCATCGCGAGCACGTCGGCCGCCTCGAGCGCCGCGCGCACGTCGGTCGGCGCGAGGCTGCCGGCAAACTCGATCCGCGCCGCCGCGCCGCAGCGGGCCGCCTGCTCCTCGAGGGCGGCGCGCAGCGGCCCGTCGCCGACGATCCGCGCCCGCACGTGCGGCAGCTGCGCGACCGCGTCGATCAGCACATGAAAACCCTTCTTCTCGACGAGCCGGCCGACCGCCAGGATCGTGGTGGCGCCGGGCAGCGCGCCGCAGCGTTGGAAGGTGGCGGCGTCGACGCCCATGACCACCTTGTGCAGGTTCGCCTGCGGCGCGAGGCCGCGCAGGTGGCGCATGTTGTACTCACAGCCGGTGAATACCGCGTCGGCGCGGACGAGCTTCTCGTGCAGGTTGCGCGGCGTCAGGAAGATGTCGTAGGCGTGCGCGGTGACGCTGAAGGGCCGCTTCGTCAGCGCCGCCAAGCGCATCGCGTCCAGCGCCGCGCCGCTTGCGAAATGGGCGTGCAGGTGCTCGTCGCCGCGCTCGACGATCGCCCGCGCCGCCGGGGCGAGCGCGCGCAGCGGCCGTGTCCATTCCGCGCGCCCCCAGCGGCGGCGCCCGACCGCGTCGCGCGCGCAGGCCAGCGGACGGCGCCGCAGGAGCCACAGCAGATCGCGGGCCGCCCGCCGCGCGTCGTCCTCGGCGAGGACGTGGACGTCGACGTCGGGCGGCGCCTCCGGGTTGGGGTGCGCCGCGCGCGCAGCCGCCTGCACCCGGACCTCGTGGCCCATGCGGCGCAGGGCCTGCAGCTCGTTGACGACGAACGTCTCCGACAGCTCCGGCCAGTGGTCCAGGACGAACAGCAGCCGCATCGTCAGGCCGGGGCCGCGGATGGCCGCGATCGCGTTCTCGCCGCCGTCCGGCGCGCCCCGTGGGCTGTGATCCGGTGCACGTGCGCCCGACTGTAGAGCCTTGGCGACGCCGAGGATTCGGGCGCGCACCGTCAGCGACTGACGGTAGCCTGAGGTGCGATGCCCGCCGCAGTCACACCGTCCGGCGTGCGCGACGGCGACCCCGCTGCGCTCGCAGGGCTCTGCGCGGCGCGCGGCCCGTCGGTGCTGGCGTACTGCCGCCACGTGGCGGGTGACGCCGCCGCGGGCGACGGCGCCGCCGAGGCCTTCGCGAGCTTTCGCGCGACCGTCGTCGAGACGACCGACCTGGCGAATCTCGATCCCGAGGCACTGTTGATCAGCGCCACCCGCCGGGCGGCCGCAAGCCGTGCCGCGCGCGCGCCCCTGGGCGTCTGCGCCGTCGTTTCGTTGCTGCTGGCGGCGCGCGCCGACAAGACGATCTCGGCCGGCGAGCGCGAGCTTCTCGAGCAGCATCTCGAAACCTGCTGGGCCTGCCGCGCCCCGGTCGCGCGATTCGAGGCAGCCGAGCGCGCCTACCGTGATCCGCCCGATCCGTCGATGGACCCGGCGATCATCGTCGCCGTCATCGCCGCGATGGCCGCGGTGGCACCGACCGGCGGCGCAGCGGCGCACGCTGCCCCGACCAACGGCGCGGGCGCTGTGGACGCCGCCGAAGAAGCCGATACGACGGCCACCGCGCCCGCTCAGCCGACGACGGAGCTCCAGACGACCAACGAGTTCGAGCCCGATCCCGCTGCCGTGCCGGTCGCAACGAGCAGCAGGGCGATCGCGCCGGCCCGGTCGCGCGCACGCCGCGCGCCGCGTGGGGCGATCGGCTCGCACATCCCGCGCGTCCGGCGCCCCCCATCTGCGCCGCCGGGCAGGGCCCTCCCGGCAAGCGTCCTCGCGCTCGACGGCGCCGGCTCGCCATCGCGCAGGGCCAGGGGGTCGCAGTCCGCCAGGGCCCTCCCGCTGCCGATCGTCCTGCCGATCGCGGTCGTACTGCTCGGGCTGCTTGCGGCGCTCTTCGCCGCCGGCGTGGTCGGCGGCGACGATCCGGCCTCGAGCTCACGCGTCGACGTTCCCGCCGAGGTCCCGGCGCAGAGCAGACCTGCCGACGTCGTCGTCGTGCCGGGCGCCAAGCAGGCGCGCCCCGACGACGTCGAGTCCGCCAAGGCGCGCGAGCGCGCCCGCGCGAAGCGCAGACGCGAGGCCGCGGCCGCGCGCGCGGGGGCCACCACGACGCCTGCCACC
>CADCVQ010000151.1 GCA_902806175.1 uncultured Solirubrobacteraceae bacterium | reverse complement strand
CGAAGCCGCGCCCGCACCCGAGCCGGACGGCGAGGCGCCCGCGCCCGCGCCCGCTCCGACGGCGCGCCGCTCGCGGGGGCGCCGCCGGCCCGAGAAGGCGGTCGACGACGCCGTCGCCGTCGAGGCGCTCGCCGACGCCGCCGCGGCGCTGCTCGCCGCGCGCGCACCCAAGCCGCGACCCGCCGCGGAGCAGCCCGAGTCGCTGCCCGCCGCCGCGGAGCAGCCCGAGGAGAAGCCCAAGCGCCGCCGCGCCACCGTCCGCAAAGCGCCGGCAGCGGCCGATGCGCCCGCCCCCGCGCCCGCAGCGGCGGTGGCGCCGCAGGCCGCGCCCGACGCCGAGGAGAAGCCCAGGCGCCGCCGCGCTCCCACCAAGACGACCGCCGCGAAGGCGAAGAGCGCGAAGGCCGCCAAGGTCGCACCTGCCGAGGCCGAGGCCGCGTCCTCATTGGGTGACGTCAAGCCCAAGCGGCGCCGCGCACCTGCGCGCAGCAAGAGCACGAAGCCGGTCAAGGCCGCCAAGGACGACGCCGCCGATGCGGCGCCGCTTGACGACGGCGTCGAGTCGGCCGCCTGAGCAAGCGTCAGCGGCGCAGCGCGACGGCCAGCCCGGTGGTGAGCGCCAGCCCCAGCGCCGCGATCGCGACACCGGCGGCGACTGCCGTCGGGTGCTGCAGCGCGCTGAGCGTCATGCCCGGTGCGCCGAGCACGGCCGCCGACGCGCCGCACGCGAGCAGCAGCGCAAGCACGGCGGCGAGCGCGGGCGCCGAGATCGCCGGCGCGACCCGCTCGCGCACCGCCCGTGCCGGCGCACGCTCCTCGAGGGTCGCGAGCACGGCGGCGCCGACGAGCGTGAACGTGGCGGCCACGAGGTAGCCGCCGAAGACGTCGCTGGGCAGGTGGTAGCCGAGCGCGACCAGCGCGTAGCCCACGGCGATCGCGTAGCCCGCCCCGATCACGGCGGCAAGCGGGCGCAGCCGCGGCCCGACGACGAGCACGAAGCACAGCGCCAGCGACATCGACGCCGTCGAATGCCCGCTCGGCCAGGAGCCGTGGTAGATCATCTGCACCCCGCGCAGCTCGAGCGCGCGCGGATCGGCGAGCGCGGGCTTGAGCAGCTGCGTCGTGACGTTCGCGCTCAGCAGGATCGCGGGCACGACGGCGGCCATCAGCCAGCGCCGTCGCAGCGCCGCTACGACGGTCAGCAGCGCGCAGCCGCCAAGAAACCACGTCGGGTCTGCGAGCACGGCGACCCCGCGGATCGACGGCGCCAGCGGGGGCACCGCGACGCCGGTGAACGCCTGCATCGCGCCGGCATCCAGAGCGCGCAACCCGGCGACGTGAAACGCTGCGACCCAGACGACGCAGGCACCGCACGCGGACGCGAGCGCGAGCATCAGCAGAAAGAGCGGGCGGCGCGACATGTTTCAGAGAGCGTAACCCGCGGCACGCGCCGGCCGGCCGCTGTTGTCAGCGTCCCGCTGTCGGAGCGCTGCGCTCGCCGCGCCGACCGATGAGCAATTGCGCGCGGTGAGCCCACTCAGGAGTGCTGCCGGCCTGTGGTCTATGAGGCGTGAAGGCTCTCGATGGTTCGCGGTCACGCGGTGAGCGCCGCTTCCTGCCTCAAGGCAGCGCGGCTATTGCAGGTCGAGCACGTCAGGGACTCGGCGCGACTGACGGCCGCCAGCGTGGTGTTCTCGAAGTAGGTTGGTTGGATGGAACAGACCCCTCGGCTGCTCGTGACAAACGACACCGACCGACCGCTCGACTTGGTGCTCGAACCGTGGGGCGAGGAGCACCCGCTGCCTCCAGGCAACCGCGAAGTTGCTTGCCGCGAGCACCGCGCGCGGTGGAGCCGGCAGCGGCGGCGCCCAGCGACACGCAGGCGTTTGACGCCCAGCCGCGGCAGCGGTCACGACACGCCGTAGCCGCCGCCGGGCTA
This sequence comes from uncultured Solirubrobacteraceae bacterium, assembly GCA_902806175.1. Lineage (GTDB taxonomy): Bacteria > Actinomycetota > Thermoleophilia > Solirubrobacterales > Solirubrobacteraceae > CADCVQ01. The sequence goes on along the minus strand of CADCVQ010000151.1, from coordinate 2,307 downwards.
CCGCGAAAGGAACCGCTCACCTCCACCGTGCGACGCTCAGTCAGCCCACCAGTCTCGCTGACCCTCCACGTCTTCCCGCGGGTTCTCGCCGAGGTTGGGCGCGCCGAAGACGAGGATCTCGAGGCCCTCCGGCCCGGCCTCGTAGCCTCGCCATGTACCGGGCGCAACGCGCACGACGTCCCACTTCTCGACCTCGACGATCTCGTCGTCGAGCTTCATCCGCCCGCTCCCGCCCACGACCACGAACACCTCCTCCTGCTCCTTGTGCGTGTGGCCGTACGGGAACCGGTAGTCGGGCGGGATGCGCTGATAGCTCAGGCCGCACTGCTCGAGCTCGAGCGCCTTACTCGCGAGACGGAACTCCAGGTCCGGCGCGCCGTCGAAGTTGGACCCGACGTCCGCCAGATCCTCTCTGAGGTTCCTGAGCGTGAACGGCACGGCCGCGATTCTACGGTTCAGGCTTCATACCGCCGCCGCGCCGCCAGAGCTGGCAGCGGCATCGAGTCCACCTGGGACCGAGGGCACCGAGCCAAGACTGGGCCGAGTCACGTCGAGCACCGTCCGCGGGGTAGCCGTTCCGAAGTTGACGGACCGCACGCGGCGGCACGGATCGCCCACGTCGCGCCCGGCGCGGCGCGATGGCAGCGCATCTGAGGCCATGCGCAGGCCTGCCGTGCACATCGAGGTACTTCGCGAGATGTGAACGCGCAACCCCGTGCGGCGCCTGCAAGGCGCCCGGTATGACTACGTCTGTTTGAAGCCGCTGCAGCCCTCGAACTGCACGCAGACCGCTACGGCGCGGACCGGGCTTGACTGGTCGTAGTTGCCGCAGCCTCGCCGGCTGCCGTTGTCGTCGTAGAAGGGTGACCGGAAGTTGGGCGCTGAGGCGTCGGTGATCACTCGCGCGTAGGCGCGGTGGCGATCGAGGTCGCGATCGCAGGCATCGACCGTTCTGCCCCGATTGCGTACGCAGACGACGCTTGCGTCGGACGGATGCCTGACGCAGACGTCGCGTGGAACCGCAGCCACGCGAGGCGGCGCGGCGTCGCGCGCGGCGATGGCGATCGCGGCGATGAGTGCGATGGCGGCCAGCGCGATGCCCGCGGCGAAAGATCGCCGGACCGTTCGCTCGCGGCGCCAAAGGATTAGCCGGGCTCCAGCGTGCGACGGTGTCGCCTTCTCGGTCTCATTGCTCTGGTCGTCTGATGGTGCCGCGCGGTGCCGCGCGATGCGCTCGAGGCGCTTCTCGTCTTCTGAGGCCGTCTTCCATTTCTCCCAGCTGTCCAGGAGGAGGGGCGTCCCCGGGGGCACGATGTGCTGCTCGTAGGCGAGGGGCACGATGTGCCGGTCGTAGGCGACCACGAGCTCTTCGCTCGCCGGGTCTTCATTGCGTTCGACGTTTGAGATGTGGCTGCGCTTGTAACCCACCCTCTCGGCACACTGCTTCTGCGTCAGGCCGGCTCTCTTGCGCGCGTCGCCCACGGCATCAGCGAGCTCTTTGCGAAGTTGATCGGCACGTGGGGTGCCCGATGGCGGCTCGTCGCTGTCCACCAATCCGTTGTAGCTCACCAGCGGCCGCACGTGTCGCTCCACGCTGAAACCGCGCGCGGCTGGGATCGGGGCTGGATTTCGCGCTGATACTCGCCCAGCAGCCTCCGCAGGTGCTTCGTTTGAGCTTCGACGCCCGATCCTAGGAGCCAGCCCATGCCCAACGCCCTCGCACTCTGTGCTGTCACGACCGCCGCGATCCTCCTGCCGGCCGGGGCAGCTCACGCCGCCTGCAAGACGGGGCTGACCAACGTCTACAACGACAGGTACGTTACGGCGAAGGTGGTCACGAGCTGGTGCTACAGCAACGGCAACGTCATCAGCCGCACATCCGTGCCGAGCGCCAGAGTCACGAACCTCGGGCACGTCCTCGGGCTGCGAGAGTCAGACGCCGAATGGACGTACAGCGCATGCCACCGGTTCAACGGCTACCCGAAGCACAACTGCCTGACCAAGCGCCAGTTCAGCTTCTCAAACGCGTACAAGACGTTCGCTCCGAAGATCGGGATCTGCATCGCGACCCGGATCTACGGAAACGGCGCCCATCATCGAGCTATCACAACGACCTGCTGACGCTCGCTCGCGACTGTAAGCAGCACTCGCGTCGGCTCTAGGACGCGGCACGTAAGCCGACGTTCTAGTGGACGCGTCCGCAAGTTCTGCGGGTTTTCCGGGCGCCCGATCCGCGCCTGACGTCCGCCGGCGCCCGCCCCCGTGCCACCAGCACGAAGGCGGGACACCGTCGACCGTCAGATCACG
>CADCVQ010000150.1 GCA_902806175.1 uncultured Solirubrobacteraceae bacterium | reverse complement strand
GGTGCCGGGCGATGCCGGCGCGGCGCCGCCGCCGGTGGGCGGTGAGACGACGGGCGGCGTCGGCGAGGGGCTCACCGCGGGCGGGGGCGCGGCCGTGGGGGGCGTCGGAGGCGCCGCCGGCGAGGACGGCGTGCCAAAGCCCGCGGGCGTGCACGCCCACGCGAGGCCGGCGCCGGCGACGGCGACGCCGAACGCCGACAAGACTGCCAACAAGATCATGCGTGCCTGCCGTTGCATCGGACCCTCCTCGGAAGCTTCTAACGTACTATATGCCGCTAACACCTTGTCTACAGGAACACGGCCTGGATTGCAACCCCTCGACGGGATCCCTGCGGTCATCGCGTGACGGCCTCGATCCGACACAGCCGCCGCCCGTCGTAACCGCGCCGTGCGCACTACCCTGCGCCGATGAACGGTATGCGCCCAAGGCAGTGCCTCCTCGTCGTCGTCGTGCTCGCGCTGCTCGCCGGCAGCGACGCTTCCGCCTCGGCGCAGGATCGTGCCGAGCGCGTGCGCCTACCGTTCCCCGCATACGACGGGACGCTGACGCCGTACACCTTCGCGCTCGGCTACCCGCTGCTGACGCTCGTCTACGACACGCTTCTGTGGCGCGACGCCGGCGGCGTCCCGCGGCCGTGGCTGGCCCGCTCGGTGACCCGCACGGACGGCGGGCGGCAGCTCACGGTCCGGTTGCGCGACGGCGTGCGGTGGCATGACGGCCGCCCGCTGACCGCAGCAGACGTGGCGTTCACGTTCGGGTACGTCGCCGACCGCTACCACCCGCGGTTCACGCCGCAGCTCGAGGACGTCAGGCGCGTCCGTGCGACCGGTCGCCTCACCGCGGTGATCGAGCTCAAGCGGGCGTCGGCGGGCTTTGAGGACCAGCCGCTCGCAGACCTCCCGATCCTGCCGCGCCACCGCTGGCAGGGGCTGGCCCCAGGCCGCGCGGCCCCCGGCGGGCGCGCCCTCGGAAGCGGCCCGTACCGGCTCGTGCGCGCCGGTCCCGCGCGCGGCTACGTGCTGCGCGCAAACGGCGGCTACTTCCGCGGGACGCCGCGCGTGCGGGAGATCCGCGTTCCGATCATCGGCGATGCCGAGGAGACCTACGAAGCGCTGCGCGTCAGGCAGGCCGACATGCTGCCCCTGAACCTCCCGGAGCCTGTCGCAGGTGAGCTCGGGCGCACGCTGGGGATCGCCCTCGCGCGCGGTGACTCCTACACCGGCACGATGCTCGTGCTCAACGTCCGCAAGGCCCCGTTCAGCAGCCGCGCCGCGCGCCGCGCCGTCGGCGCCGCGCTGGACGTGGACCGGATCGCGCGTCGCGCGGCGCCCGCCGTTGCCGCCGACGAGGGATTCATCCATCCGTCCTCGCGCTGGTCGACGCACGAACAGCTGCAACGATCCGAGCCCGACGCGGCGCGCGCGGGACGCGTGCTCGGCACCACGCCGGTGCGCGTCCTGGCCCCCGCAAACGACCCTGTGCGACTGGAGGCCGGGCGCGAGGTGGTGCTCGCCCTGCAGCAGTCAGGTGCGCAGGCGACGCTGGTGCGGCGCTCGCCCGCGCAGCTGGAGCGCGCGCTGGGCGCCGACGGCGCGCGGCCGGATTTCGAGGCCGCGATCGCGACCATCCCGCCGCTCGTCTCCTACGATCCCAACGGGCTGACGCGGCTGTTCGGCTCCGATCCGCGCCGCGCGCCGCTGAACGCGTCCGGCTATGAGAGCGGTGCGTTCGACGAGATCGCGCAGCGGGTCGCCTCGGCGACAGACGAACGCGCGCGGCGCAGCGCCACCCGTGAGCTCGTCCGGCTGCTCGCGAACGACGTGCCGGCGATCCCGTTGTTCTTCTCGCGCGGGAACTTCGCCTACCGGCCGTCGGTGTACGACGGCTGGACGTACGTGGAGGGAGCCGGGATCCTCGACAAGCGGTCCTTCCTGGGCACCGCGGCGGCCGGCGGGGGCGCGGCGGCCGCCGAGGATCCGGCGCTCCCGGCGCCCGCCGACGACGACGGCGGTGGAGGCGGGCGCCTCGTGAACATCATCTCGCTCGTGATCCTCGCAGTCGTCGTCATCTTCGGGCTGCTGGCGCTGCGCCAGCGCCTCGCCGACCGCAGGCCGTAGCTCCGTCTAGGCGGGCGCGGGGGCCGGCGCGGGATCTTGGACGAGCTTCTCGATCTTCGCCGCGCTCAGCGTCTCGGCCTCGAGCAGCGCGCCCGTGACCCGCTCGAGCGCATCGCGTGAGGATTCGAGGACCGCCTGCGCGCGCGCTGCCGCCATGTCGACGAGCTTGCGCGCCTCGGTATCGATCAGGCGCGCCGTGTCGTCGGACGGGACCAGCGCGTGGCCGCCGGCGCCGCCGTCCTCCGAGTAGCCGATCGGGCCGACGACGTCGCTCATCCCGAGCTCGCGGACCATGTGGTGCGCGATGCGGCCGACCTCCGCGAGGTCGCCGTGCGCGCTGGACCCGGCCTGGCCGAAGACGAGCTGCTCGGCGCTGCGCCCGCCGAGCAAGATCGCCATCTCGTCGATCAGGGACGAACGTGAATGGACGACCCGGTCGTGGGTGTCCGTCAGCCATGCCCGGCCGAGCGAGCGGCCCGCCGGGATGATGCTGATCATGTGCGGCAGGCTGCCCTCGGGCACCGCCTTGGCGACGACGGCATGACCGGCCTCGTGGACTGCGACCGTCCGCCGCTCGTCGTCGGACAGCACGTGGGTGCGCGCGATCCCCATCGTCGACCGCTCGACCGACTCCTCCAGCATGGCCATCGTGATCATCGACTCGCCACGGCGGGCACCGAGCAGCGCCGCTTCGTTCATGACGTTCGCCAGGTCGGCGCCCGACAGCCCCCGCGTGATGCCGGCGACCGCGTCGAGGTCGACCTCGGGGGCGAGCTTCTTCGTCCCGACATGCACCTGCAGGATCTCCCGGCGCCCCTGCCGGTCGGGAAGGCCGACCGTGATCTCGCGGTCGAAGCGCCCGGCGCGCACGAGCGCAGGGTCGAGGATCTCGGGACGATTGGTGGCAGCCATGACGATGACGCCGTCGCGCTGGCGGAAGCCGTCGAGCTCGATCAGGATCTGATTCAGGGTCTGCTCGCGCTCGCGGTGGCCGTCGGGCGAGTTCTCGCGCCGCGCGCCGATCGCGTCGATCTCGTCGATGAAGACGATCGCGGGCGCGACCGAACGCGCACGGCCGAAGAGGTCGCGCACACGGCCGGAGCCCTCGCCGACGAAGACCTCGGTGAACTCCGTGGCCGCCACCGAGAGAAAGGCGGCGTTGGACTCCCCGGCGACGGCCCGCGCGAGCAGCGTCTTGCCGGTGCCCGGCGGCCCGACGAGCATGAAGCCGCGCGGGAAGCGCGCGCCGACATCGGCAAAGCGCGCAGGGTCGATGAGGAAGTCGCGGATCTCGATCAGCTCGTCGAGTGCCTCGCCCACGCCCGCGACATCGGCGAAGGTCACGCGCTCGGCGTCCAGCGTCTGCTGGCCGATCGAGCGGTCGCGCATCGTCAGCCTGCGCTGGCGCTCGGGCGCCTCGAGGATGCGCGTGAGCGCATCCTGCAGCTGCGCCTGCGAGATGTCGACGCGCTCTGCCCGCGCGGCGAGCAGCGCTGCCTCGTTCATCACGCTCTCGAGATCTGCGCCGGTGAGCCCGAAGGCGCGGCGGGCGATCGCCTCCATGTCGACGTCCTCTGCCAGCGGCTTGCTGCGCGAATGCAGCGCGAGGATCTCGCTGCGGCCCTTCTCGTCGGGGCGGTCGACGGAGATCGCGCGGTCAAAGCGGCCTGGGCGCAGCAGCGCCGCGTCGAGGTCGTCGGGACGGTTCGTCGCCGCGATCACGATGGTGCCCTCGACCGGCGCGAAGCCGTCCATCTCGGTCAGCAGCTGGTTGAGCGCCTGGTTTTGCTCCTCGGCCGAGCCCTCGCTGGCCTGCGCGCCCGAACGGCGCTTGCGGGCGACGGCGTCGATCTCGTCGATGAACACGATCGACGGCGCATTCTCGCGCGCCGCGCGGAACAGCTCTCGCACGCGCGCGGCGCCGATGCCTACGTACATCTCGACGAAGTCCGAGCCCGAGATCGAGTAGAACGACGCACCCGACTCGCCGGCGACGGCCCGCGCGAGCAGGGTCTTGCCGCAGCCCGGAGGGCCGTAGAGCAGCACGCCCTTGGGGATGCGCGCGCCGAGCTTGCTGAAGCGCTCGGGGTGCGCGAGGAACTGCGCGAGCTCGCGCAGCTCGGTCACCGCCTGCGGCTGGGCGGCGACATCGTCGAACGTGAGCTGGATGTCGTCGCCACTGGACTTGCGCGCGCCGGTGCGCATCCCGAAGATGCCCACGCCCATCCGGAAGGCGGCGATGAAGTACACGAAGACGACGATCAGGATCAGCGTCGGCAGCACGACCGACAGGTAGGGCAGGACGCGCTTGGCCTGCTGCTGGTCGATCTCGAACGGGATCTCGTTGCTGGTGAGCAGCTGGACGAGCTCGACGCGGGCGGTCTCCGAGCGCAGGATCGGCGTGTTGAACTGCACGCGGCGGCCGCCGCGGCGCTGGAAGTACCCCTCGATGTAGGAGTCCTCGTCGAGGATCCGCGCCCGCTTGATCTCGCTCTTGTCGGCGAGGTTCACGAAGCTCGAGAAGTTGACCTTCCGGCCCGTCGGATGGGGCTGGGAGGCGAGGATCACCTGGACGTAGGCGACGAGCAGGATCACGACTCCGAGGCTCGCCCAGAAGCCCGGCGTGTTCAGGCGCATGCGCGGCGACTCCATCCGTGCCCGTCGCCTGGGTCGCCGCGGCTTGTTCCGTCGTTCGCTCACAGCAGGTCAGCCTAACGGTCCGCGCGATCCATGTCCGACGGTTGGCAACTGCCGGTCCGCACGCGCTTGGTGCCCGCGCGGCGCAGCGCGGACCGAACGAACCGGTTGGGAACCGCATAGCCGCCCCCGCGCTCCCGCCATCCGATGGAGATCGTCGCAAGCACCCGTCCGCGCCGATCGACGATCGGACCGCCGGAGTTGCCGGGCAGCGCAAAGCCCCTGTACGCGGTCACGAGGCGCCCGGAGAGGCCGCGCGGGAACCCGGGGATGGTGTAGGCGAGCCGACCCTTGAACTCCGTCGAGGTGGCGCCGATGCGGCCGGCCCCGATCCGGTGCCTGGAGAGCGGAAAGCCGATGATGGCGCCGGCCGTGTTCTCCTTCGGGCGCTGCAGAATCGGCAGGGGCGGCGTCCCTCTGAGCAACGGGACACGCAGCAGCGCGATGTCGTTTGACGGGTCGTAGAACACGGGTGTCGCCGCGAGCCCCTCGCCGAAGCCCTGCACCTGCACGCTCGCCACCTCGGCGGCGAACGCAACATGCGCGTTGGTGACCACGAGGCCGTCGCCGCCGATCCAGCCGCTGCCGACGACGGTGCCGCAGGCGGTGACGGTACGCACCTTGACCACACGGCGGTCGGCGAGCCGCACGGGCAGCGCCCTGACGACCTTGGGATCGACGGCACGGATCCGGGGCTCCGGACCCTCGACGATCGCAAACGCCTGAAACGGCCGCTCCCGCGCCGGCTTCGCGGGACCGGGCGGCGTCACGACGGCGTCGAGCTGCGCGACGATCTCCGAGTCCTCGACGCGATCGCGCAGCGCATCGACCTGGACGATCACCGCGGCCACCAGCCACACCGCCGCCAGGCCGCTGGCGCCACCCAGCAGCGCGCCGGCGATCGAGCTCGCCAGGCCTACCCGCCGCAGCCGGCGGCGCAGCCGAAACGTCCAGCGCTCGACGATGGCTCCCAGCAGCGCACCCGCGAGCAACGCGCCGGTCACGGCGACCACCAGCGCGTACGAGGACTCCTGGCCCTCTCTGAGCACCAGCGGCGCGGCGAGCGCGCCACCGACGGCACCTGCCGCGAAGGCGGCGGGCGTCATCGTGCGACCCAGCCCGGCCCAGAACCCCCAGGCGAGCGCCCCTACGACGACTGCCCCGGCAATCAGATCCACGGTCGGCATGTGAACGCGCGCAGCCTAACGGCATTGGTGGCCCGAAGCTGAATCTCTGCAACGGCAAACTGCCGCGCTGCGCCCGTCCGGCCGGCTACGCGAGGCGTTACTGTCGCGCGATGAGAATCGCCGTGGTGGGCAAGGGAGGCGCCGGGAAGTCGACGATCGCGGGGACCGTGGCCCGGATCGCCGCGCGCGGCGGCGCGCGCGTGCTCGCGCTGGACTCCGACCTGCTTCCGGGTCTGTCGTTCAGCCTCGGCAGCGGCCCGGATCCCGCGGTGCCGCCGCTGCAGCAGGCCGCCCAGCGCGACGAGAGCGGTCAATGGGGCTGGTCGCCCGGAATCGACGCCGCGACCGCCGCGCAGCGCTTTGCGACCGATGCGCCCGACGGCGTGCGACTACTGCAGCGCGGCAAGACCGGGCGCGAGGGGTCGGGTCCGATCACGGCCGCGAGCAAGGCGTTCTGGGAGGTCACGCACGGCCTCGTGGACGCGCCCGAGTTCCTTGACTGGACGTTGATCGGCGATCTTCCGGCCGGGCCGCATCAGATCTCCCGCGACTGGGCCCCGTACGCCGAGACGTACGTCGTGGTCGTGCTGCCGACGGTGCAGTCGGCGCTGACGGCACGTCGCGTGGCGCGCCTCGCGCGCCTGCAGTCACCGCAGGCGCAGATCGTCTTCGTCGCCAACCGCGTCGGCGGCGAACGCGATCTGAGCCATGTGGAGCGGCTTGTCGGCGAGCCGATCTTCGCAGCGATCCCTGCTGACGACGGCGTCGCCGCCGCCGAGCGCATCGGCGTCGCGCCGATCGACCATGTACCCGACGCCCCGGCGATCGCCGCCGTGCACGAGCTTGCCGCGCGGCTGAGCGAGCAGCCCGCACGATCCTGACGTCACGGTGCGGCTCAGCCTCGGCGGCGACGGCGGCTTGTGCGCGCCCTGTCTCTCAGGACGGGGGCGGCGCGGCGCGGCGCCCGACCGCGTGGCTGTGTTCCTCGAGGAACCTGTCGTGCAGGTCGCGGACGGAGCCGATGACGCCGGCGACATCATCGAGCTGGCGCGTGCCCGTAGGGGTTATGTCATAGGACCTGCGCCGCGGGCCGACACCGGACTTGATCCAGCGCGACTTCACGAGCCCGTCGGCCTCGAGCCGTCGCAGCGTGCGGTACACGACGGCGGAGTCGATGCTGATCGCATGCGCCTCCAACTCGCCGCGCAGCTCGTAGCCGTAGGTGGCACCGCGATCGACGAGCAGCAGCAGCCACGCCGTCACGAACTCGTCGCGCGGGCGGATCAGTCGCGCTGCCGGGGACTTGGCCGGTTCGGGCGCCGAACGCACCCGCCGCCGCACAGCGTGAGCGTCGTCTTCGCTGATGATGCTCGGAAGTCCGGTCAGCTCTCCCGGGGTCATGCAGATGACCGTAGTGGGGATGCCGCGCGCCGTCACCGGACGTACGTACAAACCGGCGGGCGCGCGACCGTACGTCGCGGCACCGCGCGCGTGACCGTGGCAACACGACCGGGGTTGATCAGGCCGCTCGGCCGGCCGCGTGGACGCGCACCGATGCCCGCCCCCGCACCGATACCCGCGCCCGCGAACCCGTCAGTCGCTGACCGGCAACCGGCCGGTCACCTGCCCTTGGAAGTCGATCCCGGGACCCGTGAGGCGGCACGCGCGGATGCTGTCCAGCAACTGCCGATTGGCGGGATGATGGATGTGCGGGTCATATCCCGGCTCCTCGAGTAGGGGCCAGTCGGTCGCGCGCCGGATCGCAACCGTGCCGCCGTCGTCGAAGCAGCGCAGGAGGACCACGCGCTCGCCGCCCGTCGTCTGCGGCGTGTTGAGCTCTGGCGCGGTCAGCGTCACGAGCAGCTCGGACGCCGCGGTGCCCGGTGGCGTGAACTGCTCGAGCGCGAGCTTGGCGCGAACGACGCGCGGCGTACCCTCATCGCTCGAGCCGCCGCCTGTCAATGACAGCACCACGACCGCCACGACGAGCGCGGCGAGCACGACGCCGGCGGCGAACAGGGCGCGCGGATTTCGCAGCGCTCGTGCGCCGGGGCCGCCGCCACCCGCACGCGCCATCAGTAGTTCTCGAGCCGACGGCGTTCGCGCTGGTACTGCTCCTCGCTCATCCTGCCGGCCGCGCGCAGCTCGGTCAGCCGCTCGATCGCCGCCGTGCGAGCAACGTCGCGCGCGGGTGCGCCGAGCGACTGCGCCATCGCGCCAACCGCAGCATCGCGCTGCTCGGCGCTCAGCCCGGCCAGATCGGCCGGCAGGTGGCGGCGCAGGCCGTTCTCGTCGACGTAGACCACGCGGCCGCCGCCGGCCGGCGGCGGCAGCGCCCCGGCGCCACCGGGCGCGAGCTCAGCGCTCGTCGCCGTGTCGTCGACGCGCCACGTCAGCCTGCGTCTAGAACGTTTCCTGGAGTCCATGCGCGCCTCTTGCCCTCGCCTGCGGGCACGGTAACACGCGCTGCGCCGGTGCCGATCCGGCGCGGCCGCCGGGTCGCTCGCACCCGCGCGACTGTGTCTTTGACATATAGCCTAGTCTTTGCCGCTCAGAAGGCTCCTTACGATTCAGCGGGCCGCAAGCCGCCGAACTTCAGGGGCCGTATCTCGAGCAGGGGGTCTGGTCGTGACTGAGCGACGCGCAATGCCGGGGCGCTCCCCCGGCCAGCCATCGGGCGGGCCGCGTGACGCGCGCGGCCTCGAGGGCATGAGCCGCGCGCAGGCGCGCGCGCTCGCGCGCTCCGCGCCACTGACACCGGCCGAGTTCAAGGCGCGGCGCCGAGCAGCCGAGGAGGGGGTCGTCTCGTTGCGCGCGCTGCTCGAGGACGGCAGCGACATGGCGACGGAGGATGATCCGGGGAGCGCGTAGACGATGGCCGCGATCCCGTCAGAGCCGACCCCGCGCGTCATCGACGACGACGACGACTACGAGTACTTCTGGAGCGGCGGCGGGCTCGAGATCCGGATCCCGCGCTGGCTGGCCGAGATCGTCGACGTCCCGCTGATCGTGCGAATCGAGATCTTCATGATCGGCGTCTGCAGCGGGCTCCTGATCGCCGCGCTCGCCGTCGTCGTGGCGTTCTACAGCGCGGTCTGACGGCGCCGCACGAGCGTCACCGCGTCGCCGTCCGGGTGGACTCAGCGCGACGTGGCGAGCTCGCGCTCCATCGCGCCGGAGTACTCGCCGCGGCGTGCGGCACCGGTGCATTTGGCGCGGTGGCGGTACTGCGCCTGCGCGGCGGCGAGCTTGTCGCTGTTGCCCTGCCACGTCGTGAGCGCGGCCGCCTGCAGGCCGCGCCCGTAGGAGAAGCTGATCTCCCATGGCTGCGGACCCATCTGGTTCATGAGGTTCAGGCGCGTCGTGGCGTCCTCGTCGCTCTGACCGCCGGAGAGAAAGACGATGCCCGGCACGGCGGCCGGAACACGCCGACGCAGGCAGCGCAGCGTCCGTTCGGCGACCACGTCGTCGGTCGGCTGGTCGGAGCAGTCATAGCCGGCCAGCACCATGTTGGGCTTCAGCAGCATCCCCTCGAGCAGCACGCGCTGCTCGCGCAACTCGTCGAAGACCGCCGCGAGGACCGCCTCGCTGACGCTCTCGGCGCGATCGATCGTGTGGACGCCGTCCATCAGCACCTCGGGCTCCACGATCGGCACGATGCGCGCCTCCTGACACAACGCGGCGTAGCGCGCGAGCGCATGCGCGTTGACGTGGATGCAGTAGCGGCTCGGACGATGGTCGTCGATGCCGATGACGGCGCGCCATTTGGCAAAGCGCGCGCCGCCGTCGTAGTACTCCGCCAGCCGTTCGCGCAGGCCATCCAGGCCCTCGGTGATCTTCTCCTCCTCGGCTCCCGCGAGCGGCTTGGCGCCCGTGTCGACCTTGATCCCCGGGACGACGCCCTGATCTTGCAGCAGCTGCGGGAACGGGGTCCCATCCGAGGTGCTCTGGCGAAACGTCTCGTCATAGAGGATCACGCCGCTGATGTGCTGCGCCGCGCCCTCGGTCGTGAACAGCAGCTCGCGCAGCGAGCGGCGCATCTCCTCCGAAGGCTCGACACCCGCCGCCTTCAGACGCTTGTCCATCGTGCCGTTGCTCTCGTCGGCCGCAAGGATTCCCTTGCCTTGGGCAACAAGCGCGGCTGCTGTCTCTCGGAGCTCGTCTGACATCGGCCTCTATGGGGGAGTCCCCGGTCGGCGGAAAGTCAAACGCGTTGAGAGGTGCGAGAACTGGCGGTCGTGTCGCGGGAGGCGCGGATATCGCCACCGCACGCGCCAGGACCTGCGCGATCGGCGTTCGTGCGCTGTAGGAGGACACGCCTGCTGTAGCGTCGGCCGCGGTCCATCAGCGCGATGCCGATCTGGATGGCGTGCGCTGGACTCCGCGCACTTCATGGCCGACGAGCGGCCGGACGAGGCGCGGCCGAGTTGCTGCGGTTCTTGGGCGACGGCCGAACGATGCCCGCGTGCCGGTCGGCTTTCTGCGGATCACGGTGCGTGCCGGATCCGCACCGACAGGCAGGTGACGCAGCCCTCGAGCTTCTCGAACTCGGTGATCGACACGCCGACGACGTCGAGGCCCCGGGCGCGCAGCAGGGCCGCGCTCTGTGGCGCATCGGCGGACATCAGCACCGCGCCATCGCCGAGGTCGACGACGGCCGTGCCGTGCGCCTCGGGCACCTCGAGGAATTCGGGGAAGACGCTCGGATCGTCGACGTTCTCGCTGCGGCCGACGATCGTGCCGTCGGGCAGCGCCGTAACGGCGGACTTCAGGTGCAGGACCTTCGTCACGGGCACGGCCACAACCGTCCACCCCGCCGGCGCCAGGATCTCGCGCAGCTGCTGCACTCCCGCCTCGTTGGTGCGCGCACTGCGCCCGACATAGGCGGTGCGGCCGACCTTGAGCACGTCGCCGCCATCAAGCGTGCCGGGCAGCTCGATGCGGTGCATCGCGAGCGCCATATCGTCGAGGACCCGCGCGACGGTGGCGAGCTCACCACGGCGCGAGTCGGCGCCCGGCGACGCCAGCACCGCGAGGTCGCCGAAGATGACGACGGAGTCCTCCACGAAGACCCCGTCGGGATGCTCGTCGGCGGCCGCGATCTCGATGACCTCCCACCCACGGCTGCCAAACGCGTCCACGTAGCCATGCCACTGGGCCAGCGCGAGATCTGCGTCGACCGGGACGCGGTCGAGGTGCGTGAGCTCGCCGGCGGCAAGCGTCGGGGACGGGCGGCGGGCGAGGATGCGCGGGAACACCCGTCGAAGGCTAGGGAGCGCCCGCAGCGCGACCGTCGCCGACCGCGCCTGGAGGCGGTACGGCCGCTTGCGAAACCGTGAAGAGTCGTTGGCCATCAAGATCGTCTTCGGCGTGCTCATGCTGCCCCGCTTCCTCATCGGGGACGGATTGCCGGCCGGTTGGCGGCACGCGCCGGTCGCGGCACACGCACCCGCCCCGCACAGTCCGCCGCCACCGGCGCGGGAACGACCTCCTCGGCTGCTTGCGCGCAGATCTGCGCGAGGCGTTCGAGCGCTGCATCCACGCGGCCTGCGAGCCAGCGTCGGCCGCCGAGCGCGAGCGCGAGCCGGGTCGCGAGGCCGCGCGTCTCGAACTGGACGGCGAGATCCGCCTCCGTGGCGCCGCGGCCGGCGGTCAGGATCCACGTCAGCCACAGCACCGAGCGCCGGCCGCGCAGGATCTCGACGGAGATCACGCGCTGCGACGTGCTTGGCCGCACGCGTGCGCCGACGTCATGCGCACGGGCGCCGGCAAGGCACAGCTGGTTCGCCGGTTCGGAGAGGAAGCGATGCAGCGCGGCGAGGTCGGCGGCGACCGTGCGCGTGGCGATGAGCGGAGCCAGACCCCAGTTCATCAGGCGGTTGAGCAGTGCGAGGAACGTGAGCTCGATCATGCTTCCTCGCGCCGCGGGGCGCCGCCGTCTTACCCGGGCGCTACGAGATTGGGGGTAGCGCGGGCGGCGGCTGCGCCGCGCCCGCGACGCCCGAGGCGACGTACTCGACGAGGCTTGCGTAGTCCTCGAGGCAGGCCGGGTAGCCCGCCAGGTGCGCGCGCATGCCGGGGACGGCGCGCTCTGCATCTGCGCCTGCGAGCGCGAGATCGACGTAGCGATCGATCTGCTCGAAGCACTCCTCGCAGGTCAGTTCGGGCTCGGCCGGACCGAGCAGCGCTGCGATCAGAGGCGGGCGCCCCGGAGCTTGCCGACGTAAGAACTCCAGGCGCGACAACGCACGCCATATGAGCGTTCCGAACTCCGCACCGCTCCTCGACGCGCCACACGGCGTTTGGTGCGCGCGCTGGCCATCTTCCTCGTCATCGCGCGGCACGGGTTCCTTCTGAACGTGCCGCATCCGCCGAGCGCCGTAGCTGGTTTCGGCTACGGCCCCAGCGCAGTGTTCCTGGCGTTCGCGGCTCCGAGCCTCTGGTGGCGAACATTCGAGTGACTCGGCTCGTGCCCAGCCGGCGTCGTCGGCACAGGATCGAGGTCGCCGAGCCGCACCCAGTGCATTCTCAGGCCACGCAGGAGGACGCATGGCAGCGGCGGGCGGGGCCCTACGCCACTGGTCGCGTCACCGCGCGCCGCTGGTGCTGCTTGCGTTGTCCGTAGCGGGTCATGCCGGGCGGCTTGTACACCGACAGCGTCGCCGCGACGACCAACAGCAGCAGGGCGGCGGCGGCATGGATCGCGGCTGACGGGCTTCTCAGCCCGTCGAGTTCGCCGTTGGCGAGCGCCGGTTGCGCGGCGATGCCCGCGAAGTGACCCAGGGTCTGCATGTACAACAGCAGGATGATCGTGGCGACAACATTGATCGTGAGCTTGACCAGGACCCAGTAGTGCCGGATCAGGCCCCACTTCGTTCCCAGCGACTGGACCACGCCGGTCAGCAGCGACGCGACGCTCAGCGGGACGAGCACAAACCAGCCGATCGACTCCATCGCTACGTACGCGGCGCGCACCACCGGTCCCTGCTGGCTCGTCACGCCAACCACCGATAGGGCAAGAAAGACGACGACCGCGCCGAGCCAGCCGACCGAGAAGATGACGTGCGCGGTGAGCGCGAACTTGCGCAGGCGTGGTCTGCTGCTCATCAGGGCGTGTGGCCTCCCGGCGGGCGATCGTGCTCAGCGGCAGCGCCGGGATTTCCGACACTGCTGCTCGGCGTGGCTTGACCGCCGGCGGCGCCGGAGGACGTGTGGCGACCGGGGCCGTGGTTGCCACCGCCGGCGAGGAGCAAGACGACGACGAGCACGACCAGGACCAGCCCGATGATCCCGGACGCCTTCGCCCAACGCGGGGCCCCGGCGAGTGATTCACCACCTGATTGCGGCTCCGTCGGACTGCCGGTGTCGGCGTCGGACTCAGCGTGCGGGGCGGGCGCATCGGGCATCGGCAGGTCCTCCTGTGTCGCGATGTATCGCCGCAGTGGGGCAGAACCGTCAGCTTTACGAGACGTGCTGTCGATGTCAAGTACAGACTGTCTTTGGCGTGTCGTCGCATATCCTGGCGCTGGTGCCGAAGCTGTGGAACGAAACGATCCAGTCGCACCGCCGCGCGGTCGGCGATGCGATCCTGGACACGACCGCGGCGCTGGTGCACGCGCACGGGCTGCGGTCGGTGACGATGTCGCAGATCGCCGAGCAGACCGGCATCGGGCGTGCGACGCTCTACAAGTACTTCTCAGACGTCGAAACGATTCTGGTCGCGTGGCACGAACGCCAGATCAACGCCCACC
Source organism: uncultured Solirubrobacteraceae bacterium (assembly GCA_902806175.1). Lineage (GTDB taxonomy): Bacteria > Actinomycetota > Thermoleophilia > Solirubrobacterales > Solirubrobacteraceae > CADCVQ01. The sequence continues at coordinate 2,189 of CADCVQ010000150.1, read as the reverse complement.
TCGCGCAGTTCGCCGAGGTTCGCGATCAGAGCGGGGGTGACGCGCGCCGGCGCCTCGAGGCCGTGCTCGAGGCCTACGCGCTCATGTCCTATGAGCACCACGGCAGCGAGCTGGCGGCGCTCCTGCACCGGGGCGGCCACGTCGCTCGAGCAGGTCAGCACCTGCGCGACTTCATCCGCGACCTGGTCAGCGAAGGAGCCCGAGGCGGCCTGCTGCGAGCCGACGTCGCGCCCGAGGAACTGGCGAGCTACTGCCTTTCCGCCCTCGACGCCGCAAGCAGCATGCCATCCAAGGCCGCCGTGCGCCGGCTCGTCGCGGTTACGCTCGCGGGCATCGAAGCGCGCGGCTGAACACCGCCGCCTGCTCGAAGGGTGCTGTTTGCAGGGCAGCAGGGCGGCTGACCTTCAGGTCATCGGCGGATGCGCCAGTCGGCGCGCCAGAACAGTCTGGATCGTGTCTCACGCGACCTATGGGGTGCGTGGCGGAACGGCTCGCGCTATCCCGTCCCCGCGTCGACCCCTACAGGTGTCGCGCGAGCACGGGGTCCTACGGCGTACCTACGGGGCTTGCGTCGGACATTGCCCTTTACCGAGCCGTGGAGCTCGCACCCCCCGAATCACACCTACTTGATCCCGCCGATGGAGATCGCCGCTGGCCCGGTCTGGGCTCTGGAGGATCTCGTGCGCTTCGCGCAGGAGATCGGTCACAAGCGCAGGCCCGCTGGCAAATAGGTAGTGCTCGACGGCTGACCGCGCTTCGCGTGAGTCTTGTGCGCCGCGATGCGCCAGTCGTGTATCTCCCCCTGCACGAGCGAGAACTCCGCCGGAGCAGGAACTCTGGCGAAGTCCTGCTAATCGTTAGTAGACGGAGGGGGAGGGATTCGAACCCTCGGTAGACGGGTTACGCCTACAACGGTTTTCGAGACCGCCCGATTCAACCACTCTCGCACCCCTCCAGGGCCCGACTCGGGACGACGCTGAAGGGTAGCCGGTGCCAGGCTCAGCGCCGCGAGCCGAAGAAGTCCGTCAGCAGCGCTGCGCACTCGGCGCCAAGCAGCCCGCCGGCAACCTGCGGGCGGTGGTTCAGGCGCGGCTGCGCGAGCACGTCCAGGACGGAGCCGGCGGCGCCCGCCTTGGGATCGATCGTGCCGTAGACGACTCGCGGCACGCGTGCGAGGACGATCGCGCCCGCGCACATCGCGCACGGCTCGAGCGTCACGTAGAGCACCGTGTCCAGCGCGCGCCACGAGCCGAGTACGCGGCTGGCCTCGCGCAGCGCCAGGACCTCGGCGTGGGCGGTCGGGTCCTGACGCAACTCGCGCTCGTTGTGACCGGCGCCGATCACCTCGCCCTCGTGCACGACAACCGCACCGATCGGCACGTCGTCGTGTTTCAGTGCATCCCGGGCCGCGCGGATCGCGAGGCGCATGAAGTACTCGTCGCGCGGAAAGAAGGCGGCTGCCATTGCGCCGGACTATCGCACTGTGGCGGGTTGTCTCCGTATCGTGTTGACGTACGTCGCTTCCGAACCTCCTCCCCGCCGCGTGAACCCTCCCGCAGCCGTGCTGCGCAAGGCGCTTGCCGCCGGCCTGACAGCGGCCGCCCTCGTGCCGGCGACGGCGAACGCCGCGGAGCGAACGCTGCTGGCGCGGGCCGCGTATCACCCCAATGATTCGGGCGTCGCCGGGGCCGGGTCGACGGGCGGATGGGCGGCCGTGCAGTGGGAGCTCAACGGACCCTTCGGGATCAACGCGCCGGCGGCCTGGTCACAGGTCAGCCGGCTGGGCGCCATCGGCGGGCGGGGCGTGACGATCGCCGTCCTGGACAGCGGGGTCGCGTACGCCCGACGCGGTCGCTTCCGCCGCTCCCCGGATCTCGCGACCGGGCGCGTCGTGAAGGGCTATGACTTCGTCGACGGCGACCCGTTCCCCAACGACGAATACGGCCATGGCACGTTCATCGCGAGCACGATCGCGGCGACCGCGAACAACGCCTATGGCACCGTCGGCGTCGCCTACCGCGCGAAGATCATGCCGGTCCGGGTGCTCGACTACGAGGGCCGCGGCTACCCGTCGACGATCGCCCGGGCGATCCGCTACGCCGTGCGCAACGGCGCCGACGTCATCAACCTCTCGCTCGAGCTCTACGACGGGCCGCCGCTGGCGCCACGCCCGCGCAGCGTGACCGCCT
>CADCVQ010000149.1 GCA_902806175.1 uncultured Solirubrobacteraceae bacterium | reverse complement strand
GGTCGCCGCGCTTGGGGGCGATCGCGAGAAACCAGACCGCCGCGAGCAGCGCGACGGCCGCGAAGATCGTTGCGCTGAGCATCCGGCTCTGCGTCATCCCGAGCCCCCCGTGGATGCTGTCGCCGACGGGGCAGAGGGGGGCGCGGTGCCGGCCGGGGCCGCCGGCGCCGGCGCCGGCGCCGGCGCGGTCGTCGTGGCCGGCGCCGGCGTGATCGCAGCGGAGGGAGTGCCGGCTGGGGCCGGCGTGGCGGCGGGTGCCGTGGCCGGGCTGCTCTTGAAGTACGTCACGAGGGCGAATTGCGCCGTGCGCGAGTTGCCCTTGCCGCACTTGCCCTTGTCCGAGGAGGCGTCCTTCCTGCGGCGCTCACTGCGGCTGAAGCCGACCTCGGTGACGCCCGTGATGGCGTGCAGCCGATCGATGTACGCGGGCACCTGGCCTTCGCGCACGGCGCAGCCCGTGAGCTCGAGGGCCGGCACGGCGAGCGCGCTGCGCAGCGTCTGCGTGCCCGCTTCGGAGCCGCCGCCCTCGATCGCGGTCGTCGGCGTCAGCGTCCCCTTGGCCGATGTCAGCCAGACGCCGCCGGGCGCGACCTCGGCGAGCTCGGTCAGCGCGCGATCCCAGTTGAAGCGCGTCTTCGCGACGCTGACGACCGCTGCGCGGCGCGCCATCGTCGCCTTGGCGAAGTCGTCGTAGGGCTTCAGCGCCGCAGCCTGGCGCTCGACCACGACGAGCTCGCTCGAGATCTTGGCGAGCTGCTCGCGGTCGGAGCTGACCTGATTTGAGATGACGACGAGGTAGACGATCGCCGCGGCGAGGATCGCGAGCGCCGCGCAGCCGACCTGCGCGATGCGCGTGACGGGCGTCTGCTCGCGCCCCTGGGCCGCCACAGGCGCCGGGCGCAGGTCGGGCCGGTCGCCGCTGCTCGTACGGGCCAGCCCGACGACGACGTCGAGGCGTTCGACAGGAGCGCCGGCGTCGCCGATCTGCGGCCAGCTCTCGCGGCCGGCGACGATGACGGGCAGGTGCAGGTCGTCCTCGAGTGCGTGGGCGACGCCGGGCCAGGCGGTCATCGAGCCGGTCAGCACGACCGCGCCGATCGGACAGGCGTCGGGGCGGGCGGCGTAGACGCCGCGCGAGGACTGCACCTCGGCGACCACGCGGCGCAGTCCCTCCCTGACCTGCTGGGAGACAGCGGCGTGAAGCTCGTCGGGAATCGGCGCGGGCGATCCGTGGTGCGGCGCGGCGCCGAGCCCGAGCGAGGCAACGTATGCGCGCGCCTGCTCATGGCTGATGCCCGCGCGCTCGGCAAGGCCGGCGGCGATCGACTCAGAGCCGGCCGACGCTGCGCGGACGAGCAGCGGCTCGCCGTCCTCGGCGATGACGACGTTCGTCAGCGCGCCTGCCTGGACGTAGAGGGTCGCCTCGCCGGGCAGCGGCGGGTGGTCCAGCGCGCCCACCATCGCCAGGCCGGAGAGCGCGATGCCCTGCACGCGCAGCCCGGCGCCTTCGAGCGCGCGCCGCAGGCGGTCGATCCCGTCCACGCGCGCGGCGGCCATGAGGATCCGCTGCAGCCCGCCGCCGTTGGAGCCCGGCACCCGACCCACGCGGCGGTAGTCGACGACGAGCTGATCCAGCCCGACCGGCAGGTGGTCCGTCGCCAGGTGACGGACAGCCGTGTCGAGCTCGCGCCCGTCGATCGTCGCGGGCAGCTCGACGAGCCGCACCACGAGGCGCGGGTGCGCGAGCCCGACGCGGACGTCGCGCGGGAGCTTGTGCTCGCTGAAGAGCGTGCGCAACTCGCCGGCCAGGCCGTCTGCGTCGACGACCTCGCCATCGACGACGAGGCCGACCGGCAGGGGATGAACGACCGCGCGCCGCGCCGTGGCACCGTCTGCGCTGGGCTGCAACGCGACGACGGCGTCCGCGGCGATGTCCAGCGCGACCGCCGAGCTGGACCGGCGCGTTCCGGGAGGCTTGCGTCGACCCGCAAGTACGTTCTTGATCGGCACCCACGTTCTCTCGGCCCTGAGCGGCCCCGCGGGGAGCAAGACCGGCGGCGCCTGGACAGATTGCCTACGGCGTCGCCGCGCGATCTGCACGGCGAAGCACGGAGCCTGCTGCGCAGTTCACACGGACGCACGTCGCGCAGCCGTGTGATGACACGGCCGGCCAACCGGCGGTCAAGTTCTCGCCTGCACGGGCCGATGAGGGGACAATGCGTCGCGGCCGCAGCATCGCCTTCCTGGGGCTTGTGCTCTTCGCCGTGCTGGCTGCGTTCGGCGTGCAGCTCTACGAAGCCCACGAAGACGGCCGCCGCGCGGCGGAGCGGCGCTTCGAGCAGCGCGCGCAGATCTCCGCCGCGCTGACACAGTCGGTCTTCGGCGCTTTGAGCGCCGTGTCCGCCGACGAGCTCAGCCGCAAGCTCGGCGGGTCGCGCGCCAACCGGCGCAAGGAGCTCACGAAGCTCGTCCGGGAGGGACACCTCGGCTACGCCGCAGTGGTCGACCCGCGTGGCGCGGTCATCGCCCGCGCAGGAACCGTCGTGCCGCCGCATGGCGGGCGAGTGGCCGGCGTCCTGTCAGACGTGCGCCACACTCCTGCCGGGTCACTCGTCGAGTTCGGTCTGCCGTTCGAGACCCCCGCCGGCCGCCGCTTTCTCGTGGAGGGGATCCCCTTGGCGCTCATGCGCTCGTTCCTGCACGACTACCTGCGGCGGCTGCCCAATCCCGACCGCGCGGCGCTCGTCGTGGCAGACAGCCGCGGCGCCGTTCTCGCGCGCGTCACGCCGAAGGGCGGCCCGCCGCACGCAGACCACATGCTGACCGCCGCCGCCTCCGTTCCGCGCACGAGCTGGCGACTGCGCCTGCAGGCGGACCGCGCCCGCGTGCTGGCCGGATCCGGCGACGGCGTCTGGCTTGGCTGGGCGCTCTTCGGCGGCCTGACGCTCGCGATCCTCGCCGGGTTGTGGCTGTGTGCGCGCGTCGTCGCATCGGCGCGCCACACGCACGCAGCCAACGGCGCCCTCCGCGAGAGCGAGGGCAAGCTGCGCGCGCTCGTCGGCGCACTCGAGGAGGCCGTGTTCCTGATCTACGCTGATGGCGGCGTCGAGCTGCTCAACGACTCTGCCAAGGCGATGGCGGAGACCGATGCCGACTTCGTGCAGCAGCCGCGCAGCGACTGGGTGTCGGTCGGCGACGACGGCGAACCGATGACCGCCGCCGACACGCCCGCCGGCATCTCGTTCGCCAACGGCACAGCGGAGCGACGCGTCATCGGCATGGACCGGCCCGGTCGCGAGCGCGCTTGGCTGGACGTCAGCACGCGACCGCTGATCCGGCCCGGCGAGACGCTGCCCTACGCGGTGGTCTGCTCGTGCACGGACGTCACCGAGCGCCAGAACCTCGAGGCGCACCTGCTCGACCTTGCCGACCGCGACCCGCTGACCGGCCTGTGGAACCGCCGTCGCTTCGAGCAGGACCTCGCTCACCAGCTTGACCGTTGCCGGCGCTACGACGAGCGCGCGGCGCTCGTGCTGATGGACATCGACGGCTTCAAGCAGATCAACGATGCGCTCGGTCACCTCGCCGGCGACGAGGTGCTCTGCGCGCTCGGCGACGCCCTCTCTTCGCGGCTGCGCGGCAGCGACCGAGCCGCTCGGCTCGGCGGCGACGAGTTCGCGGTGCTGCTGCTCGACGTCGAGGGCGACGAGGTCGCGAGCGTCGCCGACGAGCTCGCAGACGCGCTGAGCGCTGCGGCAGCAGCGGTGCAGGAGCGCGTCAACCTCTCGATCAGCATCGGGACGACGCTGCTGGTGCGCTGCACTGGCGGCGTCAACGAGGCGCTCGAGGCGGCCGACCGGGCGATGTACACGACCAAGCAGGACCGCGCCGCAGTCCCCGTGATCCCGGACAAGCCCGCGCCCGACAGCGCCGCCACCGCGGAGATGTCCAGCCTGCGCGCCCTGCTGGCGGCTGTCAACGCGCGCGACAGCTACACCGCGATGCACTCGCGCGAGGTCGTCACGCTCGCCCGCGGCGTCGCCCGCCGGCTCGGCCTCGACGACGCCGAGACCAGCGAGGTCGAGCACATCGCGCTGCTGCACGACCTCGGCAAGATCGCGATTCCCGACGCGATCCTGCGCAAGCCCGGGCCGCTGACGAGCCACGAGCAGATGCTCATGCGCCAGCACCCCGTGGTCGGCGCGCAGATCCTCGGCTCGATGCCAGAGCTGTCTCACCTCGCGCCGGCTGCCCGTGCCGAGCACGAGCGCTGGGACGGCGGCGGCTATCCGGATGGCCTGACCGGCGAGCAGATCCCGATCGCCAGCCGGATCACGCTCGTCTGCGACGCCTACCACGCGATGACGTCAAACCGCCCCTACCGGCGCGCGATGTCCGCTGCTGCGGCGCGCGACGAGATCCGCCGCGAGGCCGGCGCGCAGTTCTGCCCGCACGCCGCGGCGGCGCTGCTCGACGTGCTGGCGCCCACGCCCGCGCCCGCCTAGCAATCCGCCCCCGCCGAGGAGTACGTTTGGCGCGATCGCCCGCGCGCGGCGACAGTCCAACGGAGGGGGAACGATGCACCTGATCGGATCGCGCTCGCTGCTGTTCATCGCGGCAGCAGTGCTGACCTGCGCCGCACTGCCCGCGGCTGGCGCCGCCGCGAGCGGCGACGGCGTCCGCACGTACCGCGTCGAGAACGTGCGCACCGCGCAGGACCGCGCCGCCGTCGCCCGCACCGGGGCGGCGATCGTCGGCAGCGACCACGGGGCGCTCGTGGTGACCGCCTCCGCGTCCGACGCGATCAGGCTGCGGCGCCTGCGCTTCCGCGTCCTGCGCGGATCCGAGCCGCGGCTGCCGTCCCGCGCGAAGGGGCTGCAGGCCCGCGCCGCGGCGTTCCCTGCGGCCGACGCCAACTACCACAGCTACCAGGAGATGACCGACGAGACGCTCGCGATCGCGAACGCCCACCCCTCGATCGTCCAGCGCCAGAGCCTTGGCGCGAGCTATCAGGGCACGCGCCAGATCTGGGCGCTGAAGATCTCCGACAACGTCGCCACCGACGAGGCCGAGCCGGAGGCGCTGTTCACAGCCAACCAGCACGCCCGCGAGCACCTGACCGTCGAGATGGCCATGTACCTGCTCAACGAGCTGACGAGCAAGTACGGGACGGACTCGCGGATCACGAGCGTCGTCAACTCGCGCGAGATCTGGATCGTCCCCAGCATGAACCCCGACGGGGCGGAGTTCGACGTCTCGACGGGCTCCTATGCGATGTGGCGCAAAAACCGTCAGCCGAACTCCGGCTCGACGGCCGTCGGCACCGACCTCAACCGCAACTGGGCCTGGCAGTGGGGCTGCTGCGGCGGCTCGAGCGGCACGTTCTCGTCGGAGACCTATCGCGGGACGGCGCCGTTCTCGGCCCCCGAGACCCAGCGCGTGCGCGACTTCGTCAACTCGCGCCTCGTCGGCGGGACACAGCAGATCAAGACCGCGATCGACTTCCACACCTACTCCGAGCTTGTCCTGTGGCCCTATGGCTACACGACGGCGGACACCGCCGCCGGGATGACGACCGACGACCGCAACGCGCTCGCCGCGCTCGGCACGAACATGGCGGCGACGAACGGCTACACGCCCGAGCAGGCCAGCGACCTGTACATCGCCGACGGCGCGATCGACGACTGGTTGTGGGGCCAGCACAAGATCTTCGGCTACACGTTCGAGATGTACCCGACGACGTCCAACCCGGGCTTCTATCCGCCCGACGAGGTCATCCCGGAACAGACCTCGCGCAACCGCGAGGCGGTGCTGCGGCTGCTCGAGACGTCGGACTGCCCGTACCGCTCGATCGGCAAGGAGACGCAGTACTGCGGCATCCCGAGCGCGACGGTCTACTCCGCCGACTTCGAGAGCACGGCGGCGCCGGCGTGGACGCGCAACGCCGCCGGCACCGACACCGCGACGCTCGGTCTGTTCGAGCGCGGCGACCCGGCGGCGACGAGCTCCGGCGGCACGAAGCAGCTCGGCACGACCGTGAGCGGCGTCAACGACCTCGTCACCGGCCGCCTGGCGGGCACGTCGGCGGGCGCGCATGACGTCGACGGCGGCGTGACCTCGATGACGTCGCCGGCGATCTCGCTGACCGGCGGGTCGAACTACTCGCTGAGCCTGTCGTACTACCTCGCGCACGGGAGCAACTCGTCATCGGCGGATTTCCTGCGGGTGAAGGTCGTCGGCGCGACGACCGGGACGGTGCTGGAGGAGCTCGGCGCGGCGAACAACGACAACGGCGCCTGGGCGTCTGCCACGAACATCAGCCTCGACGCGTTCGCCGGCCAGACCGTGCGGATCGTCGTCGAGGCGGGGGATCTTGCGGCGGCGAGCCTCGTCGAAGCGGGCGTCGACGACGTGCGGGTGACGCGCAGCTGAGCGGTCGTCCCGAAGACCCGCCCCGTCGCATGCGGCGGGGCGGGGTCGGGCCGAAATGGGTTGGGCATGGTCGCTGCTGGCGACGTCCTCAGCAGCCCAGCGGCTTGCCGCTGTCGTCGCCCTTGCGCTCGGCGCGCAGCTTGAGCTTCTTCGTCACCGAGGCGCCGTCGCGGGTGAAGACCTTCACCGTGAACGCGCGGCCGATCTTCGCGCCCTTGCGGACGACCTCGTTGTCCTTCATCGCGGCGATCGAGCCGCCCTTGATCTCCGAGCGCCGGCGTAGCAGGGCGACCCGCGGTTGGCGGCCGAGATCGAGTGGCTCACGCCGTCGATGCTGATGCCCGCGCGGATCGCGCCGTCCCAGCGGCGCGGCAGGTCAGCCGCGGTCTCGAAGACCACACGCACGAACTTCTGCTTGCTTGCCGAGATCGTGTCGACGTACGCGTAGGCGCCGGTGACCTGGAGCGTCTGCGTGTCGTCTGCCGCGCTGCCGACCGGTGCCAGCGCGGCCGCGCCGAGGACGGCGCTGGCGGTCGCGGCAGTGAGGATGCGGTGGATGTTCATGGCGTGGTCCTCCTGGAGGCGGTGGTGGTGTGGGTGCGTCCTTGAGCGACCACGGATGCGACCGACGCAGCCAACGGACCTTCTGATGGTTGGCGCGTTGGCGCTCCTGCCACGCTGCAGCGATCGCTCCCCCGAAGCTGAGCCTGATCGGCGCTCAGCGAGCGGGCTCCTCCGCGGGAAGGGCGCTGAGCGCCTGTGCGACGGCGGGGTGCGTGATGCGGCCGGCGGCGACGTTCACGCCGAGCCGCAGCTCGGGGCACTCCTCCAGCGCGCGCTGCACGCCGAGATCGGCGAGCTTCAGGACGTAGGGCAGCGTCGCGTTCGTCAGCGCGAACGTCGCCGTGACCGGCACCGCGCCGGGCATGTTCGTCACGCAGTAGTGCGTCACGTCGTCGACCTGGAACGTCGGGTCGGAGTGCGTCGTGGGGCGCGACGTCTCAAAGCAGCCGCCCTGGTCGATCGAAACGTCGACGAGCACCGCGCGTGGCCGCATGAGCCCGAGCTGCTCGCGCGTGATGACGCGCGGCGCGCGCGCGCCGTGGATCAGGACCGCGCCGATCACGAGGTCGGCGCTCGGCAGCATCTGCTCGATCGAGAGCGTGGACGAGTAGACCGTCGAGGCGCGGCCGCCGAAGATGAGGTCGAGCTCGCGCAGGCGGTCGATCGAGCGGTCGAAGACGAACACGTCGGCCTGCATCCCGATCGCGATCAGCGCCGCGTTCGTGCCGACGACGCCGCCACCGATGACGAGCACGGTCGCCGCCGCGACGCCCGGGACGCCGCCGAGCAGCACGCCGCGGCCGCCGAGTGGCTTCTCGAGCATGAAGGCGCCGGCCTGCGTCGCGATCTTGCCCGCGACCTCGCTCATCGGCGCCAGCAGCGGCAGGCGCCCGCGCGCGTCCTCGACGGTCTCGTAGGCGATGCACGTCGCGCCCGACGCGCACAGGCCCACCGCGAGCTCCGGCGCGGCGGCGAGGTGCAGGTAGGTGAACAACGTCTGGCCGGGACGCAGCAGCGCGACCTCGCCGGGCTGGGGCTCCTTGACCTTGAGCACGAGTTCGGCCTCGCGCCAGACGTCCTCCGCGAGGGGCACGATCCGCGCGCCCTGCGCCTCGTACTCGAGATCGGGGATCGCGCTGCCGTCGCCGGCGCCGGCCTGCACGAGCGCCTCGTGGCCGTGGCTCGTCAGCTCGCGCACGCCCGCGGGCGTGATCGCGACGCGAAACTCGTCGGTCTTGATCTCTGTGGGAACGCCGACCTTCACGTCGTACATGTTGGACGATCGGCAGCCTCGGCCTGTGCCATCCTTACCCGCAGCTGTCGTGGTTCTCGCCGTGTGCGATCGAAGGCGGCAGCGCCGCGCTGTCGGGCGGCGTCCTGCTGACGGTCTTCATCTACTGGGGCTGGGACAGCGCCGTCAGCGTCAACGAGGAGACCGTCGATCCGGCGCGCTCGCCCGGCCGCGCGGCGGTCCTGTCGACGATCCTGCTCGTCGGCATCTACGTCCTCGTCGCCACCGCCGCGATCGCCTTCGCGGGTACCGGCCGCCTTGCCGACGAGGAGGACGCCCTGTCGATCCTCTGGTACGTCGGGCTGACGATCGTCTCGGAGAACATCCTCTACGACTCGATCGCCGCGCTCGGCCTGATGATCGCGTTCTATTACGGCCTGACGGGCTTTGCCTGCGCGCTGTACTACCGCCGTGCGGCGCGCCGTTCGGCGGCGGGGCTGCTGTTTGCGGTGATCGCGCCGGCGGTCGGCGCGAGCATCCTCACGTGGGTGCTCGTGCGCTCGATCATCGACCTGTCCGATCCGGCCGACTCGGAGTCCGGCGACGCGTGGTTGGGGCTCGGCCCGCCGCTCGTCATCGGCGCCGGATTCATGCTGCTCGGAGCGCTGCTGATGCTCGCGTGCAGCCGCCGCCGGCCGGCGTTCTTCAGCCGCCACGCGGAGCGCTTCGAGCAGCATCGGTGAGCGCGCCACTACGCTGAACGCCAAGCGTGAAGGGCTTTGCGTCAGACAACTACGCCGGCGTGCACCCCGAGGTGCTCGCGGCGATCGCCGATGCCAACGACGGCCATGCCGCCGCCTACGGCGCCGACCCGTGGACGGCTCGCGCCGAGCAACTGCTGCGCGACCAGTTCGGCGAGCAGTCCGTCTCGTACCTCGTCTTCAACGGCAGCGCCGCCAACGTCCTGTCGCTGCGCGCGCTCTGCCGGCCGTGGCAGTCGGTCATCTGCGCCGCGCAGGCGCACATCAACGTCGACGAGGGCGGCGCGCCGGAGCAGATCGCCGGCGTCAAGCTGCACGACGTACCGACCCGGGACGCCAAGCTGACGCCCGAGCACGTCGCGTGGCTGCTCGTCCGCCGCGAGGACGAGCATGTCGTCCAGCCGCGTGTCGTGAGCGTCACGCAGAGCACCGAGCTCGGCACGCGCTACAGCCCGTACGAGCTGCATGCGCTCGCGCATCTCGCCCACGAGCGCGGGCTGCTGCTGCACGTCGACGGCGCCCGGCTGGCCAACGCCGCGGCCGCGCTCGACGTGCCGCTGCGGGCGCTGACGACCGATGTCGGCGTCGACGTCGTCTCCTTCGGCGGCACGAAGAACGGGCTGCTGCTCGGCGAGGCGGTCGTGTTCTGCAACCCGGAGCTGGCCGACGGCTTCAAGTACCTGCGCAAGCAGACGCTGCAGCTCGCGTCCAAGGGCCGCTTCATCGCGGCGCAGTTCATCGCGCTGCTCGAGGGCGACCTGTGGCGCCGCAGCGCCGCGCAGGCAAACGCGATGGCCGCGCGGCTGGCCGAGGCGCTGCTCGAGGTGCCGGGCGTGCGGCTCACGCAGCCCGTCCAGGCCAACGCGATCTTCGCCGTGCTGCCGCCCGGCGCGACCGAGCAGCTGCAGCGCGACTGGCCCTTCTACACCTGGGATGAGGCAAGCGGCGAGGTGCGCCTCGTGTGCTCGTGGGACACGACCACCGACGAGGTCGACGCGTTCGCCGCGGACATGCGGCGCGCCTGCGAGGCGGCGCCCGCCTGAGCCGGTCGGGCCCCCGAAGGGCTTCGCTACGATCGCCCGCCCGACAGGCGACGAGCAAGGAGCGCAGGGCATGACGATGGGCGCCGGATTTCACGGGCTGTGGCCGACCCCGATCGCGCTGCACCGCTACGCCGACGCCGCCAAGCTCAATCCCCTGCTCGTCGACGCGTTCGCGCAGGGACGCGCGGCGCAGGAGCGTCAGCGAGGCGAGCAGCCCGGGCCGTTCTTCGCCAGCGACGACGACCTGCTGCACCGCGTGAAGATCCCGGAATGGCAGGACTTCGTCCGCTTCATCGTGGCCAGTCTCGGCGCGACCGTGAAGCAGGCGAACTTCGAGGCCTGGGGCGGGCAGGAGCTCGAGCTGAAGGTCGCCATCGAGGGAATGTGGTTTCAGTGCAGCCGCGACGGGGCCTTCCATGACGTGCACACGCACGGCAACTGCTCGTGGTCGTCGGCGTACATCGTGCAGATCGATGAGCCCGAGCAGCGCGTGGCGCATCCGGTCTACGGCGCGACGAACGGCGTGACCCGGCTGTACGGCCCGCCGTTCGCGACCCTGGGCGGCGCCTTCGTCGATGTCGGCAACGCGTACCTGCAGCCGCCGCACCAGGACATCGAGCCGCTGCCCGGGCAACTGCTGCTGTTTCCGTCCTGGCTTGCGCATCAGGCGATGCCCTACGACGGCGAGAAGGAGCGGATCATCATCTCGTTCAACGCCAGCGTCCACGGCGCGCAGGGCGACCAGTTGCATGGCTACAGCGCGCACTGACGCGCGCAGCCCGGCGAGGCGGGGGAGGCTGCGTCAGACGATGAAGGTGTTCTCGCCCGCGGCGGTGTCACCCAGCGTGAAGCTGCTCGGCTCGCCCGAGCGAACGCGCTCGGCGTCGGCTGTGCGCCCCGCGGCCTCGTAGGCGCGAGCGAGGTTGCCGCGGCTGCCGACCGTGTCGGGGTGCTCGGCGCCGAGGGTCCGCTCGAGATCGGCGACCAGCGGCTCGAAGATCGCGATCGCGTCGTCGGTGCGCCCAGCGTCCTGATAGGCGCTGGCGAGGTTGTTGGCGCTGCCGAGCGTCGTCGGGTGCCCGGCGCCCAGGATCTGCTCGAGGTCGGCGACCAGCGGCTCGAAGATGGCGATCGCGTCCTCGGTGCGCCCGGCATCCTGGTAGGCGTTGGCGAGCGTGTTGCGGGTGTTGAGCGTGTTGGGGTGCTGCGCGCCGAGCATTCGCTCGCGGTCCTCGAGCAGGGGCGCGATGACCGCGATCGCGTCGTCGATGCGGCCGGTCGCCTGGTAGGCGTTGGCGAGGTTGCCGCGGCCGGCGAGCGTGTCGGGATGGTCGCGGCCGAGGATCCGCTCGAGGTCGCCGACCAGCGGTTCGAGGATCGCGATCGCGTCCTGCGCGCGGCCGGCGGCCTGGTAGGCGTTGGCGAGGTTGCCGCGGCTGCCCAGCGTGTCGGGATGCTCGGCGCCGAGGATCCGCTCGAGGTCGCCGAGCAACGGCTCGAGGATCGCGATCGCGTCCTGCGTGCGCGCGGCGGCCTGATAGGCGCCGGCGAGGTTGCCGCGGCTGCCCAACGTGTCGGGATGCTCGGCGCCGAGGGTCCGCTCGAGATCGGCGAGCAGCGGCTCGAGGATCGCGATCGCGTCATCGGTGCGGCCGGCGGCCTGATAGGCGTTGGCGAGGTTGCCGCGGCCGGCGAACGTGTCGGGATGCTCGGCGCCGAGGATCCGCTCGAGGTCGCCGAGCAGCGGCTCGAAGATCGCAAGCGCATCGTCGGCGCGCCCGGCCCCCTGATAGGCGTTGGCGAGGTTGCCGCGCGTGCTGAGCGAGCTGGGGTGCTCGACTCCGAGGATCCGCTCGCGGTCGGCGAGCAGCGGCTCGAAGATCGCGATCGCTTCGGGGGCGCGGCCGGCGGCCTGGTAGGCGTTGGCGAGGTTGGCGCGGGCGCGCAGCGCGTTGAGGTGCTCGGCGCCGAGCGTCCGCTGCTGGTCGGCGAGCAGCGGTTCGAGGATCGCGATCGCGTCATCGGCGCGGCCGGCCGCCTGGTAGGCGTTGGCGAGGTTGCCACGCGTGCTGAGGGTGCTGGGATGCTCGCCCCCGAGCCCTCGCTCGAGGTCGGCGAGCAGCGGCTCGAAGATCGCGATCGCTTCGGCGGTGCGGCCGGCCGCCTGATAGGCGTTGGCGAGGGTGCCGCGGGTCGCCAGCGTGTCGGGGTGCTCGGCACCGAGGATCCGCTCGCGACCGGCCAGCAGCGGCTCGAGGATCGCGATTGTCTCCTGTGTGCGCCCGGCCGCCTGGTAGGCGCTCGCGAGGGTGCCGCGTGTGTTGAGCGTGTTGGGATGCTCTGGGCCGAGGTTGCGCTCGAGATCGGCCAGCAACGGCTCGAAGGTCGCGATCGCCTCCTGCGTGCGCCCGGCCGCCTGGTAGGCGTTGGCGAGGTTGTAGCGGCTCGCGAGCGCGCTGGGGTGCTCGCCGCCGAGCGTCCGCTCGTGGTCCTCGAGCACCGGCTCGAGGATCGCGATCGCGTCCGGCGCGCGCCCGGCGGCCTGGTAGGCGTTGGCGAGGTTGGCGCGCGTGCGCAGCGTGTTCGGGTGCTCGCTGCCGAGGATTCGCTCGCGGTCGGCGAGCAACGGCTCGAAGAGCGCGATCGCCTCCTGGGTGCGCCCGGCCGCCTGGTAGGCGTTGGCGAGGTTGCCGCGGCTGGCGAGCGTGTCGGGGTGCCCGGCGCCGAGCGTCCGCTCGCGGTCGGCGAGCACCGTCTCGAGCATCGTGATCGCGTCAGGAGTGCGCCCGGCGTGATTCGCGGTGCCCTTGCGTTCAGCATCCCGCTTGCTCATGTTCGCGCTCCCGCTTCGAAGACCGGATCGACGACGATCACGCTAGCCGCCTCGCCGCCGCAACCCTACGCCAGCGGTCGCGCCCGGCCGGCCGGGCGGACGCTCAGGCATCGGCCGCGAAACGCGCGGCTTCGTCTATGACGAGCTGCGTTCTCCCGGCGGATATCGCGTTGACCGCCGGGCGAGGGCGTCGACTGCTGCCGCCAGGCCGGGTTGCGCAAGGACCACGCCTGCGCGCTCGATCTCCCGGGTCGCGTTCGGCCACTCCAGCGGGGACCAGGCGTCATCGGCCGCGACACCTGGCTCCTCGTCCGTGCCGAGGACGTGGATGGTCAGGTAGGCGGGCCCGTCGAACCACCGGATCACCACGCGAGCCGGCAGGCCCGGCGGCGGATCGCCGTGGATACTGGCGACGATGCCCTGAGCCAGCAACTCGACGTACGTGTCCGCAGCGGCCATCTGAGGACGATGCTAGTCGCGACCGGCCTGGCGCTCGTAGATCAGACCCGAGACGTCGAGCAGGCCGGTCACGCACGATCCGAGTGCATCGATGACGAGGACAGCCGCGGCCGGCGCCCGACGTTCGGGCCTGCCCCATCCGCTGAATACCGGCCATTCGTACATAACGTTCGATCGCTCGAATGCCGATGATGGTCACATGGGTATAAGTGCGTTCATGGATCGCAGCTACCGCATCGCACCGGACGGACGCAGCGTGATCTGCTACGCCGTCGTCGGCCTCGAGGAGAACGAGTCGCTCAGCGAGGCGCTCGCCTGGCGGCGCGACGAGATCGGCCGCAACGGCCTCGAGCTCGCGAGCGCGGTCCTCGAGCTGCGCGCGCTGATGACGCTCGACGACATGCTTGCCGCGGAGCGCGAGGTCGGACCCGAGGCGACGCTCACCCTCACCCGCGACCAGTCCCGGCTGCTGTGCCAGATCTCCGGCGCCTACGTGACCGAACGCGACACCGACAGCTATCAGCCGCCCGAGGAGCGCGACCGCATCGCGCGTCTGCGCGGTCTCGCCGGGCCCCTGATGGACCTCTGCTGCGAGTTCGCCGCCGCCGACGAAGAGGCCCGCGAGCACCTCGTCTCCGTCTGACGCCGCGAACGCCTGCGCGCCAGGCCTGCGCCGCGACTGCTCGTCGCTAGATTTGTCCTCGTAGTGGGGTGCGGGCGAGGAGGACGCGATGAGCCGAGGCAAGAAGAGCAAGAGCAGGGACGTCCGCCGCGAAGGCGGCGTCGACAGGGCAGCAGGCTCGGCCCCTGCCGCGGACGAGACCGTGGTCCAGGAGCCCGCCGCGGCGGAGCCCGTGGTCGAGGAGCCCACCGCCGCGCAGCGAGAGCACGGGCCGCAGGCGACGGCGGCGCCCCCGCCCGGTGGCGGTGCCGATCAGGTCCCGCAGCCGATCTTCGGCGGCGAGGATGAGATCCTCCATGATCCGCAACAGATCATCGACGCCGCCAAGGCCAAGCGCGACGAGGAGACCGAGGCCCACCTCGAGGAGCTGCGCCGCGTGCTGACCAGCAGCCTGGACCAGCGCGGTCCCGATCATCCCGGCACGCTGCATGCCCGCGCAGACATCGCGATGGCGCTGTGGCAGGCCGGTCGCCACGAGGAGGCGATCGAGCTGGAGGAGGAGCTCGTCAAGGACACCGCCCGCGTGCACGGCGAGGAGCACCCCGAGAGCGTCACGGCGCGCTCGAACCTCGCCTCGAGCCTGTGGAGCGCGGGGCGCATCGACGAGGCGATCGCGATGGAGGAGGCCGTGCTGGCCGACGCCGAGCGGCTGCTCGGCGCCGATCACCTTGCGACGCTGACCGCGCGCGCCAACCTCGCCTTCTCCTACGCCTCCGCCGGTCGCAGAGAGGACGCGGTCGAGATCCAGCGCCAGGTCGTCGCCGACCGCGAGCGCGTGCTCGATCCCGACGACCCGGACACGCTCGACGCGCTCGCGAACCTGGCGTCGGCGCAGTGGAACGCCGAGCTGATCGACGAAGCGGTCGCGACCGAGGAGCACATCCTCGAGGAGACCGTGCGTGTCAGCGGCGACGACCACCTCGACACGTTGCAGGCGCGCGCCGCGCTCGCCTCGTCCTATCGCGTCGCCGGCCGTACTGACGAGGGGACGGAGCTTCAGGACCGCGTCGTCAGCGACAGCGAGCGGCTGCTGGGCAAGGACCATCCGGCGACCGTCGCCGCCCGCAAGACCCAGCAGCTCAACAGCGGGTCCGCCAAGTAGTCACGTCAGGAACCGGTTCCGCAGAAGGACTGCAGGTCGCCGGTGACGGCGACGACGCCCAGCAGCCGTCCCTCGCCATCGACGACGGGCACGCGGCGCGACTCCGACAGCAGGGCCAGATCGCGGCCGATCGTGGCGGGCGCGTCGGGCGAGACGATCGGCCCGTCCTGTGCGACCTCGACCGCGGGACGGTCGCTATCGGCGTCGTCTGCGACGTCGGCGGGCGTCAGCGAGCCCAGGTAGCGCTCGCCGTCGGCGACGAACGCCAGCCGGCGGCTCGCGCTCTCCTCAAACCAGGCGCGCACGTCGCGAACCGTCGCGGTCGCCGGCAGCGCGCTGAAGCGGATGTGCGTGATGTCGGCGACGGTCAGGCCGTCCGCCTCGTCGATCCTCAGTCGTGGCATGGTCCGCAATCATCGCAAGGCGCGACAATGGGCTCATGCCAGGCTTCTCCGAGCTCTCCGGCGACGCGTCCGCAGGACACGGTGCGCTCGCGCTCGCGCTCGCCGCCGAGTTTCGCTCCGTCGACGAAGCGACCGTGCTCGCGCGACTGGGCCAGCTCGCCGCCGAGGTCGCCGACGCCGCGGCAGGGCCGGGCGACGAGCTCGGCGCGCTCGGCGAGGTGCTCGGCGGGCGGCACGGATTCGCGGGCGCCGGCGACGAATACGACCATCCCGACAACTCGATGCTCGATCTCGTGCTGGAGCGCGGCCGCGGCCTGCCGATCGCGCTGTCGGTCGTCTATCTCGAGACGGCGCGGCGGGCCGGGATCGCGCTCGACGGCGTCGGGCTGCCGGGGCACTACGTCGTGGGGCAGTTCGCGCCGGGGGCCGCGCCGCCGGTCCTGCTCGACCCGTTCGCCGGCGGTGCGCGGCTGGAGAGCGGCGCGGCGGCGGCCGCGCCGGACCTGCGCCCGTGGGGCGCACACGAGACCGCGCTGCGGATGCTCAACAACCTCGTCGGCTCCTACACGCGCCGAAACGACCTCGGCCGCGCGATTCGCGCGGCCGAGCTGCGGCTCGAGCTTCCGCTCGAGCGAGGTCTTGCAGAGGCGCTCGCAGCAGAGCTGCGCGGGCTCCGCGCGCGCCTGAACTAGGTCTGCGCGTTCTCGTCGGGGTCCGTCGTCTCACGGGCGACGTTGGCGGCCTGGGGCCACGGCACGGGCTCGCCATCCTTCATCTGCTGCTTGACCTCGGCCGCGTTGCCGCCGGTGCCGCTGTGGCTCGTGGCGTCGGCCTCGTCGCCGCCGCTACGGTCGATGTTGTCCTGGCCGGGGTCGCTGCGATCGGTGACCTCGCCGAGCGAACTGTCGCTCAGCGCCTGCTCCTGGTCGCGCTCGGGCGGCGGCGCGGCGTCCTCGTCGACCATCTCGCGCGGCACGATGCCCTCGTTGCCCTTGTCGGCCTCGTCCGGCTCGCGTACACCGCCGCGGTAGTCCCTGGGATCCTGTCCCTCCATACCGGTCTCCTCCTCGTCGAATTCGTTGCGCTGCTGACTGCCGTACCCCGCAGGGCCGCGCCTTATGAGCCGTTACGGTGCACGGATGAGCGCCCGTGAACGCTGGAATGAACGGTACTCGCAGGACTTCCGGCCGTTCCCGGATGCGCCGGCGGCCTGGCTCGTCGCGCACCGCGACCTGCTGACCGGCGGCGGGCGCGCGCTCGACGTCGCCTGCGGGGACGGGCGCAACGCCCTGTACCTCGCCCGGCACGGCTACGCGGTCGACGCGATCGATGCCTCAGACATCGCGATCGCCGCGCTGCGGGTTGCCGCGCAGGAGCGCGACCTCGCGATCACCCCGCGCGTCGTCGACCTCGAGCGCGAGGCGCTGCCGCCGGGCCCGTATGACGCCATCGTCACGATGAACTTCCTGCAACGCGACCTGTTCGGCGCACTGCAGGACGCGCTCGCGCCGGGCGGGCTGCTCTTCTACGAGACGCTCGCGCAGGCACACGTGACGCAGCTCGGCCACAGCTTCAACCCGGCGTACCTGCTCGACGACGGCGAGCTGCTGCGGGCGTTTGCGGGCCTTGAGGTGATCGAGCACGTCGAGGGCATCGTCGAGCGATCGAGCGGTCCGCGCGGCGTCGGCGCGATCGTCGCGCGGCGCCCGTCCGGGCGCCGCTAGGCTGCGCTCATGGCGACGGCGACGCCCCGCGCACCGATCCAGCTCACCGTCATCGGCGGCTTTCTCGGCGCCGGCAAGACGACGCTGCTCAACCAGCTGCTGCACGACGCCGGCGACCGTCGCCTCGCCGTCCTCGTCAACGACTTCGGCGCGATCAACATCGACGCCGAGCTCGTGCAGTCGCGCGACGGCGAGATGGTGAGCCTGAAGAACGGCTGCATCTGCTGCGGCGTCACCGGCGACTTCATCGCCGAGCTCGCGCTGCTGCGCGACCGCCCCGACCCGCCGGCGCACGTCGTGGTCGAGGCCAGCGGCGTCGCCGACCCGGGTGCCATCGTCGTGCTCGGCGACCTGCCGGGCTACCGCAGGGACGCCGCGGTCGTCGTCGCCGATGCCGAGACGGTGCGCGAGCGCGCCGCCGCCGAGGCGACGCGACACCAGATCACGGCGCAGCTGCGCGCGGCCGACCTGCTCGTGCTCAACAAGAGCGACCTCGTCGACGCCGAGCAGCTCGCGCAGACGCACGCCTGGCTGCGTGAGATCGCAGGCCCGTCGACGGCGATCGTCGAGACCTCGTTCGGGGCAGTTCCGATCGACGTCGTGCTCGGCGCGCGGGCGGAAATCGCGCCACAGGCGCAGGAGCACGATCACAAAGGCCATGGCCACGCCGATCACCCGAACTTTGCGACGTGGAGCTGGAGTGGCCGGGACGCGATCAGCGGCGCCGGCCTCGTCGACGCGATCAAGGCGCTGCCCGACGGCATCGTGCGCGCGAAGGGCGTGCTGCACCTGTGCGAGGACAGCGCCAACCGCTACGTGCTGCAGGTCGTCGGGCGGCGCTTCGGCATCGAGGCCGACCGGCCCTGGGGCGCCGAGCAGCCTGCTTCGCAACTCGTCGTGATCGGCCTGCCGGGCTCCGTCGACGAGCAGCAGCTCGAGGCGACGCTCGCGCAGCTGAGCGGCGCAGCGCCCGGCCGCGCGCCGACCAGCGCCGGCGCGCGCGACGTCTGAGACCATCGCAAGGGCATGGACGCCCACGTCAAGACCGCGCTGGTCGCCGTCCTCACCGCGCTCGCCGCCGCCGGCAGCGCGCAGGCACAGTCGCAGTACACGCGCTGCGAGAACGCCGGCGACGCGACGATCGTCGAAGTCGCCGCCGCAAGCTGCGACGCCGCGCGCGCCGTCGCGACCGCCCTGGCGACGCAGCCCGCCGCCGCCAGCGAGAGCGCGCTGCGCGCTGTCGGCTGGGCGCCGCTGCGGGCCGCCGCGACCGACGACGGCGGGCAGTACGACCTCGTTGCGATCCGCGGCCGCGCGGCGCTGCGGATCCGCCGCGACGGCGCCGCACCGGACCTCGACGGCTGGGCCGCGGGCCGCGAGCTGCTCTTCTCGCGCGGCCAGCTTGTCGGCGGCAGGCGGCCGCCGCGCGGCTCGGCGGTCTGCACCTCGGCGTTCCTCATCCGCCTCGGCGGGCATCCCGGCGGCCTGAGCGCCGCGCACTGCGGCGGGACGCGCAGGGACGGCACGACGCACCGCCGCAACGCGGCGCTGCGGCGACCCCCGCAGCCGGGCATCGTCGTCGGGCGCGTGCAGCGCAACGTCGCCCGCAATCGCCCGCTCGACGCGCTCGTGCTGCCGGTGCCGTCCGGCGCCGGGCGCCCGTCGGCAGCCGTCGTGGACCGCGGCGTGTCGCGCCCGCCGTGGTTCGTCGCGGGCCTCGGCAGGCCCACGTCCGGGCGCCGCGTCTGTTACACGGGGCGCACGAGCGGCGTCGACCGCTGCGGCGCGATCGTCAGCGCGAGCAAGCGCCGCGCCGAACTGCTGCTCAGCGCGTTCGCGGGCACCGTCGTGCGCTGCACGACGATCACGGCGCGCCAGGGCGACAGCGGCGGGCCGGTCTACACGGCGCCACGCGGCGACGGCACGGTCTACGCGGTCGGCATCACGACGCTCGTCGTCGGTCCCCGGGCGCGCATGTGCTTCACGCCGCTGCGGCCGGTGCTCGACGCGCTGAACGCCAGGCTCGTCACCGCCGCCGCCGGCTGAGCACGGCGCCGACGACGGCGCCGTAGGCGATGTGGTCGAGCACCTGCGGCAGCTGCGCGAGGGCGCGGATGCGCGGGTAGCGCCGGCCGATCACGCCGAGGTCCAGCGCCGCGATCGCCAGGCCCGCAACCGTCCCGCAGGCGACCGTCCGCCGGCGCGGCAGCAGCGCGGCGAGCAGCAGCGCCCACCCCAGCGAGAGCACGACGTGGACGGCAGCGGCGGCCAGCGCGAGCGCCAGCGGCCGGCGCTCGCGCGGCAGCAGCAGCGTCCCGGCGGCAAGCGTCGCCGCGAACGGATCGCCGCGTGTCGCAAGCGCATGAAGCGTCGACGGCGCACCGCTCAGCACCGCCGCGACGGCGCCCGCGGCGAGACCGTCCTGAATGGAGGCGGCGCGTGGCATCGGCACCGAACGGTAGTCCTCGCGCGAAGGCGCGCGTTCGCAAGCTCGAGCCGATCGCGCCCCGTACAGCATCCATTGCAACGTGCCAGATGGCGCACGGTACGATTGGCCGCGTCAGCCCACGGAGAGCGGGGGAGTGCCTTGCGCATCAAGATGGTGTCGCTGGAGGATGGAATCACCTCCTGCGGCTTTCGGAAGATGGCCGCGTTCGTCGCGCGTATCAACGAGGACACGGAGTCCTGCTACGTCTCGACGAACCGATACCGCAACATCCGCAACGGCCTGCGCGGAACGCTGGGCAGCGCCGGCTCGCTCGAGAACGAGGACATCGACCTCGCCGCGCGCCACCTGATCGAGGCCGACGTCGTCGGGTTCTCGTCGATGACCGGCTACGCCGAGCTCACGCGCCGGCTCATCACGCGCGTCAAGGAGCTCGACCCGTCCACGTTCGTCATCTGGGGAGGGATCCACGCGATCATCCAGCCCGAGGACGCGATCCTCGCCGACGTCGACGCGATCTGCACGGGCGAGGGCGAGTTTGCCTTCGAGGAGCTGTACGAACTGCTCAAGGAGGGTCGCGATCCGACCGCTGTCAAGAACTTCTGGTTCAAGCAGCCCGACGGCAGCGTCATCAAGAACCACTTCCTGCCGCTGATGAGCGTCGAGCAGATGGAGTCGCTGCCCTTCCCGCAGTACGGCGAGGGCGAGACGATCTACGAGACCGGCCAGGGCTTCGCCCCGATGAACGCCCAGCACTACATCGACAACGACGGCCTGAGCTACACGACGCTGTGGTCGATCGGGTGCCCGTTTCACTGCACGTACTGCGGCAACACGAAGTTCATCGCAAACGACGCGAAGTACAAGCGCATCCGCCACCCCAGCGCGCGCTACATCGTCGACGAGGTCAAGACCGCGCGCGAGCGCTTCCCGCACCTCAGCCACGTCTCGTTTCACGACGACAGCTTCATGGCGATCCCGTACCGCGAGATCGAGGAGTTCGCCGAGCTGTGGAAGGCGGAGCTCGACCTGCCGTTCGCCGTCTACGGCGTGATCCCCAACTACGTCAAGCGCGACAAGTTCGAGCTGCTGACGTGGGCCGGGATGAACCGCGTGCGGATGGGCATCCAGAGCGGCAGCCGCCGCACGCTGGACTTCTACAAGCGTCCCTCCCCGCCGGAGAAGATCCTCGCCGCCGGCGAGGTCAACGCGTCGTTTGCGCCGAAGTACCACATCCCGCCGGCCTACGACATCATCACCGACAACCCGATCGAGACGGCCGACGACATCAGGGAGACGCTGCAGCTGCTCTACGACATGCAGCGGCCCTACACGCTCTTCATCTACTCGCTGAAGGTGATCCCGAACACCGAGCTCGAGAAGGCGATGAAGGAGCGCGGCGTCGACATCGAGGAGATCTCGGCGACGTTCATGGCGATCCCGCCGCGCCTGAACAACCTGCTGCTCTATGTCCTGACGATGTGGCGCCCGCCGGAGTGGCTGTGGAAGCGGTTGCTCAAGCACGTCAAGGCGAGCACCGAGGATCAGCGGATGTATCCGCGCCTGGGCCGCTGGCTGCGCGCGATGTACCTCTCGCGCCGCGCGCTGAGCCACCTGGTCAAGCTCGACTTCTCGGCGATCCCGGGGCGGACCGGCTACTACTTCTGGCGGCTGGGCCTGATCGGCATGTGGCGCAAGCACATGACGCGCCGGCTGCCGCGCCCGCCGCGGCCCGAGAAGGAGATCGCGCGCGAGCAGCGCGCTCAGAAGATCGCGGCGTAGCGGGGCCCGGGCGCGGCGCTAGCGGGCACGCCCGCGCACGGCGGGGGATGACGCGTCGACGTAGTCAGCGCGGGTGCGCGCGAGCGGAGGCGTGTCGAATCATCGCCGCCTGACGACGGTTCTTCGACCCACCCCCGTGGACACCCGTGCCGCGCCGGAGCTACCGGCCCGTCAGCGCCGCGACGCCCGGGAGGACCTGCCCCTCGATGAGCTCCAGGGCAGCGCCGCCGCCCGTCGAGAGGTGCGTCACCTCGTCCTGCAGGCCGAAGCGCGTCAGCGCGGCGCCCGAGTCGCCGCCGCCGACGACCGTCACGGCGCTCGTCTCCGCGACCGCCCGCGCGATCGCGTGCGTCCCTTCGGCGAACGGCTCGATCTCGAACGCGCCGACGGGCCCGTTCCAGAAGACCGTCCCGGCGTCGCGGATGACGGCGGCGAAGTCCGCGCGCGTCAGCGGCCCGATGTCGATCGCCTCCCACTCGTCGTCGATGTCGATCGGGTGCGACACGCGCAGGTTCGCGTCGGCCGAGAAGTCGTCGGCGATCACGAGGTCGACGGGCAGGCGCAGTCGCTCGCGCGTTGCCTCGCGCTCGAGGACCTCGCGCGCGGCCTGCAGGCCCGCCTCATCACAGAGCGACCGTCCGATCCGCTTTCCGCTGACCGCGAAGAACGGGTAGCTCATCCCGCCGCCGAGCAGCACGATGTCGGCGATCTCCAGGAAGCGGTTGATCACCCCGATCTTGTCGCCCGCCTTGGCGCCGCCGAGAACCGCCACGAGCGGGCGCTCGGGCTCGTCGAGCAGCCGGCCCAGCGTCTGCACCTCGCGCTCGAACAGCAGCCCGGCGACGGAGCGCTGCACGTGGTGGACGACGCCCTCGGTCGAGGCGTGCGCGCGGTGCGCGGAGCCGAAGGCGTCGTTGACATAGGCGTCGGCGAGCGCGCCGAGGCGCGCCGCGAGCGCGCCGTCGTTCTTCGTCTCACCCGCCTCGAAGCGGATGTTCTCGAGCATCACGAGGTCGCCCTCGGGAACCTCGTCCAGGCTCGCCGCAAGCACGACGTCCTCGTCGAGCAGGGCGCTCAGGTGGGCGGCGACCGGCCGCAGCGACCACTGCGGGTCGCGCCCCTCGGGTCGGCCGAGGTGCGACACGATCAGCAGCCGCGCGCCGCGCTCGCGCAGCGCCTCGAGCGTCGCAATCGCAAGTCGGATGCGCGTATCGTCGGAGACCGTGCCGTCGGCGTCGAACGGGACGTTGAAGTCCACGCGCACGAGTACGCGCCGGCCGGCGACGTCGCCCAGGTCGTCGAGCGTCCTCAGACCGGCGCGCGGCAAACGGATCTCATTGGACGTCGGCAGACAGTGAAGGTACCCGCGTCGGGGCCGACTGATCGCCGGATGCGCGAGGCTCGTGGGCGCGGCCGCAAGTTGTGCGAGGTCTTGCGGGATGCCCGGCCGTGATCTGACGGCCGGCGGTGTCCCGCCTTTCGTGCTGGTGGACTCGACCCCGCCCGCCCGGGCGCCGGCGGCCGTCAGGCGCGGATCCGCACGCCCGGAAAACCCGCAGAATTTGCGGACGCGTCCACTAGGAGCGGCAGGCCGCGGAGAGCGCGACCGAGATGCCCGTGCCGGACGCGCCCTCGGCCGGCGGCGGGTTCTCGTGACACCAGGCGTAGCGCCCGTCGTTCAGAGACCCGGCGACCGCGAACGGCTGGCCGACCCTCGCGGCGGCGTTCTGCGACGTGATCGCCAGGCAGGCGAGGCGCACGCGGGCGCCGCGGTCGTGCGGGCGATAGCGGCAGCGCACGCTGCGGATCGGGCCCTCGAGCGTGCCCGCGGCGACGCGCGCACGGGCGTCGCGGGCGATCTGCCGGCGCATGTCGGCAAGCAGCGCCGCCCGCGCCTGCGGCGCGCGGCCGGCAGCGTACAGCCGCGCCGCCCGTCGCGCGCGGGCGAAGACCGGGCGCTGGTCGAGCACCAGTCGCGCCCGCTCGCCACGCGCGAAGGCCGCGTCGCTGCGGGCGACCCTGGCGGCATCGCGCTGCTTGGCGCGCTGGATCGCGGGCGCGATCACGGTCGCTGCGACGGTGATCGCGACGATGCATAGCAGTGCGACGACGGTGGCGGCGCGGCGCGGGACCGGCGGGATCTCGACGTCGCGGGGCGGCGTCCAGATCCGCAACCACGCCCCGAGGATCTCCCAGCGCGACGCCTTCACGCACGTAGCCTCGCACCCGCGATCACGCGACGCCAGCAGTTACAGACCCGTGACGCACGTGATTTGCGCCGTGACCGGGTAGGGACTCGTCACCCGACGACTGGAGACGAGCATGCAAGAGCAACAGGGCGAGCCGGCCGAGGTCACCGAGGAGCCCACGGCCGAGACGACCGAGGAGCCGACCGCCGACACGGCAGACACCGACATGGTCGCCGCCGTCGACCAGCAGGCCGCGGCCTCTGACGGGTCCGCTGCCGAGGCCGAGCCCGAGGTCCCGGACGACGCAAGCGCGAAGATCAAGGCTGCGCAGGATCACATCGGCAACCTCGACATGGACCAGGAGCGCGCCGCCGCCAAGAAGGCGATCTAGTGGTCCGTCTCGTAACCGGCCGCCTGAACCCCGGATGCCGGCGCCGCCCGGCAAGGAACGTAGGACCGAAGGTGTGCCTCTGCCACATCGAGTGTCCGAGGATGCCGCCAGGCGGTGATCGGCGACCGGGGTTCCGGTGGACTGTTATGAGACGGGCCACTTAGCCGCAACCGACGACGGCGCGGGTCGAGGCAAGATCTCGGGCCCGCTACCGTTCGTTGCATGAGCAACGTTCGTCTTGTCGACGGCCCCTCTGGCGGGCCGGCGGCCGGCCCGCCCGCCCGGCCGACCGACGATGAGGCGCTGGACGCGTACTCCAGCGTCATCACCGCAGTAGCACGCGACCTCGCGCCGTCGGTTGCGAACCTGCGCGTGTATCGCCGCGTGCGCGGCGGGCGCCGTGTCGGCGGCGGCGGCTCGGCGTTCGTGCTGGCGCCCGACGGCTACCTCGTCACGTCGGCGCATGTCGTCGAGGGCTCGGCGCCGGACGGCGTCGCATCCTTCGTCGACGGGCGCGAGATGAGCTTTGAGGTCGTCGGCGCCGACGCGCTGTCGGACCTCGCGCTGCTGCACACCGACGGGCGCGACCTGAGGCCCGCCGCGCTCGGCGACGCAGCCGGGCTGCGCGTCGGGCAGCTCGTCGTCGCGATCGGCAACCCCTACGGGTTCGCCGGCTCGGTCACGGCGGGCGTCGTGTCGGCGCTCGGCCGCTCGCTGCCGGTGCGCTCGGGAAGCGCCCAGCGCGTCGTCGACAACGTCATCCAGACCGATGCCGCGCTGAACCCGGGCAACTCGGGCGGCGCGCTCGTCGACGGGCGCGGCCGCGTCGTCGGCGTCAACACCGCGGTAGCGGGCGTCGGCCTCGGCCTCGCGGTCCCGATCGACACGACGACGCGGCGCATCATCGCGGCGCTCATGGCCGACGGGCGCGTGCGGCGCGCGTACCTCGGGATCGCCGGCGGCGCGCGTCCGCTGCCGCCGCGGATGGCCGGCCGACTCGGCCGTGATCGGGCGATCGAGGTCGTCGAGATCCTCGCGGGCTCGCCGGCCGCCGACGCCGGGCTGCAGCCCGAGGATCTGCTCGTCGAGGCGGCCGGTGTGCAGCTGCGCGGTGTCGACGACCTGCACCGGCTGATGACCGAAGAGATGATCGGCCGCGAGATCGCCCTGACCGTCGTGCGCGGCGGCGATGAGCGGCGCATGTCGATCACGCCGCGCGAGCTCGGACACGACGCCGTGGGTTGACGGCGGCGGCCGGCGAGTGTCCCGCACCCGACGTATTGCGCTGCCTAGGCGCCATCACCGTCGGCGTGCGCGCGGTCGTGGTGAATATTGCTGCGTATAGCGCTGCATAGGCGCCATCACCGGGGTCCGCCCCGCCTCCCAAAGCGGCCGCTACCTCAGAAACCCATGTCGTCAACGATGCCGTCATACGGGAACGATCGCGGGCGCAGCGGCCGCGACGACGCGAGCGGGCTTTGCCGCGTCGTCGTGGTGAGGGCGCAGTACTGCGTAGTGCTGCCCGCGCGCTCGCGGGCAACGAGCAGATTGTCACGAGATAACACGATTGGCGCGCGCGGACGGCGCCGGCGTTCTAATGTTCGCACTGCTCGTGCGGTTCGCTCGGGACGCGCGCTGCTTGTCATGATCAGAGAAACGCCGCGCGCGCCGAGCGAGACGCGGTCGGATCTCCCGGAACCCATACGTGCATGAGGACAGGCATGACTGACGATCCTGCTGAACAGCGCGACTCGCTGCGGGGCACCGAGCTGATCGAACTCGGCGGGCTCACGGTGCGCTCGCAGCGTGAGGGAGCCGTTCACACGATCGGCCTGATCGGTGAACTGGACCTCGCTACGGCCGACGCCGTCCAGGCCGAACTCGAGCGCGTCGAAGCCACCGACGCGGACGCAATCGTGCTCGACCTGGCCGGACTGGCCTTCATGGACTCCACCGGCATACGGCTGCTCGTCAACGCCCACGCTCGCTCGCAGGCCGATTCCGACCGCCTGACGCTGCTGCGCGGCGGCAACGCCGTGCAGCGCGTCCTGGAGCTGACGGGCGTCGACGTGCTGCTGCCGTTCGCCGACTGAGCCGGACCCTAGTGGCCGAGCCGCCGGCGGTCATGGCCGGCGCCGATGCCGGCGCGCTCGGCAACCGCGAGCAGCACCACCGCGGCGATCACGGCGACGACGAACCCGAAGACGTTGAGCTCCCAGATGTCACCGCTTCCGATCGCGTTGGCGACGACGCCGCCGACGACCGAGCCGAGCACGCCGAGGACGAGCGTCCAGAGCAGCCCGATGCGCTGACGACCGGGCAGCAGCAAGCGGGCGAGCAGCCCGATGACGAGTCCGGCGATGATGAATCCGATCATGATTGTGCTCCTTGCAAAGACAGCGGGGGGACTGCCGGAAATCCGGCGCGACGGCCGAAATACCCGCCGCGACGCGGCGGTAGTCCTCCCGGACGCGCGTACTACTCCGCGACGAAGCGGATGCTGACCCGCACGTCGTCGCGATCGCCGGCGGTCAGGAACGTCAGCAGCCGCATGCCCTCCTCGGCGAGCACGCGGCGTTCGCCGCCCGCGATCCGCGCGAACGGCGTGATCTCGAGCGTCACGACGCTGCGAGCGCGGATGATCCGCCACGAACCGCGGACGAAGCCGTCGACGAGGAACGTCTTCGGCGACAGGCTGCGGCGACGCGGGCCGGCGGCGACGATCCGCGTGCGGTCGGCGTGCGCCAGCGCGGCGTTGTCGAAGTCCGGCAGGAAGCGCGGCGGCGCCGGTGTGGCGGGATCGGGGAGGGGGCCGTCGGCGACGTCGAGCAGTTCGCGCCCGCGCTCGTCATAGAAGCTGCGCAGGGTGGGCCGCAGCCGCTCGATCGCGGGGCCGAGCCCGGTCATCCCCGACCACGCCCTGATGTCGGCGACGGTGGCCGGCCCATACGCTGCCAGGTAGCGGCGGACGAGCTCGTCGGCCCGGTTCTCGCGTGCGAGCGGACGACCGAGCCAGCGCTGCGCAGTCGTCTGCAGCGAGCGGCCGTTTCGTCCCCAGATCCCGCGCGGCGGGATGTGGACGAGCGGCGTGAGCGCCGCCAGGGCGTTGCCCAGGACGCGCGGCTCGCGGCCGGGCCAGTCGCCGACCAGCAGGCGGCCGACGTCACCCAGCGAGAGCGGCTCCTGCTCGACAAGCGCACGACCGCGCTCGGCGAGGCGGCGGAGATCGACGCCCTGCAGGTGGCGCCCGAAGCCGGCCTGCATGCGGCGTTCCATGACGGGCTGCAGGACAGGCCGCAGCGCGAGGCAGTCAGCGGCCGTCACCGCGTGCAGTGTCCAGCGCATGAGCGCGATCCGTACGACCTTGCGCGCCTGCACGAGCGACCCGAGCTCGAGGGGATCGAAGTCGATCAGGCGTGACCACAGGCCGATGTACGGCGCAGTCGGGTTCTGCGACGGCATGCCGACGAGATGCTCGAGCGCCGCGGCAGGCGCGAGCTCGTGGCGGCGCAGGAGCAGCTGGCGTTCGAGCAGCGCGCGGTTCAGCGCACGCGCGCCGAGCACGGTCCCACTCTGCGGCGCGTCCTGCGTCGTGACGAGGCGCGATGTCAGCACGTCGTTCACTCCTACCGCCAGCCTAGCCTCGCCGAGTGGGTACTCACCGGTTCGTGACGCTGGACGGCGTGATGGAGGCCCGCGCGGCGAGCCGACGCATCCACACTCCGGCTGGGTGTTTGACTTCATGAGCCCTGAGCAGGAGCAGTACAAGCTCGCCGAGACGCTCGACGCCGAGGCGCCGCTGCTGGTCCGTGACGTACGAGGGGTTCTCCGCGTCCTGGCCTGCGCGTGGGTGCCAGTTCGCCGACAAGATGAACGCGATCCCGAAGTACGTGGCGTCGTCGACGAGCTGCGGCTCATGGTCTTCCCGGTCATCCTCGTCAGCGGGCTGCGCTGGCACCCCGAGACGCCCGACAAGATCGTGCTGCAGCACGCCGAATTTCAGACCTTCGAGTCCGGCGTCGTCGAGCCCACGTATCGCGCTTCCTGACGATCGCGCGCGGGTAAAGTTTGGTGGCGTTGCGCCAACGCCACCCAGCCCTCCGCCTCGCGCCCGGCGCGGTCGCCGCCGCGCTCGCGCTGTCGATTGCGGCAAGCGCCGCGGCAGTGACCTCGCGCGGCGACGGCCGGCCGAACACGCTGATCGGCTCGTCAACGGCCGACCGGCTGTACGGCAAGGGCGGCAACGACACGCTGCGCGCGCTCGCCGGCGAGGATCGCGCGGACGGCGGCACGGGCCGCGATCGCGTCTCCGGCGGCAGCGGTGACGACCGCCTGCTCGGCGGCACGAACAACGACGTCGTCCTCGGCAGCACGGGCGACGACCGCGCCGACGGCAACGGCGGCGCCGACCGCGTCGATGGCGGGTCAGGCACCGACCGCCTCTTCGGCGGGCCCGGCACGGACCGCGTGATCGGCGGTATCGGCGATGACACGCTGCGGGGCGGCTCGCAGGACGACTCGCTCGACGGCGGCGCCGGGCGCGACACGATCGACGGCGACAGCGCCAACGACCGGATCTCCGGGCGCGACGGCAACGACACGCTCGACGGCGGACCCAACGAGGATCGCGTCGACGGCGGCGACGGCGACGACCGCATCGATGGCGGCTCCGGCAGCGACCGCATGCTCGGCGGGGAGGGCAACGACTACATCGCAGAGCCGCGGGCGGCGGAGGACGAGCGCGCCGAGGGCGGGCCCGGTGACGACTACATCCTCACCGGCGGCGGAACCGACCGCGTCATCCTCGGTGGCGAGGGCAACGACGTGCTCTTCGGCGGCCTGCAGCGCCCCGAGCGCGAGGGCGCCGACCAGTTCGGCGACGGGATCTCCGACGGCGGGCCCGGCAACGACATCGTGCTCGGCGGCAGCGCCAGCGACCGGGTGGCCGGGGGCGAGGGCGACGACCGCCTCTACGGCGGCGCGCGCACCGATCTCTACGAGTGCGGCGCGGGCAACGACATCGCCTACGTCGAGAGCTTCGCCGAGGGAGCGTTCGCCGCGGCGGCCGGGTGCGAGCAGGTCCTGCTCGGCGATCCCTCCGTCGCCGATCCGAGCTTCGACGGCCTCAACGGCGCGCCGCACGCGGGCAAGGCGACGGGCGCAAGCCGGTAGCAGCGAGCGCCGGCCCGGCGAGCGCCGGATCGGCCAGACCTAGACTTGCGGGCATGTCGTCGGGCCCCGACAACGGCATCGATCGCTCCGACCTGCAGACCTGCCTGCGCGTGCTGGCCGCACTCGACGACTTGCCGGTCGAGCATCCCGACGCGGTCGCCGTCCGCGAGGCGACGGCGTCGCTCTTCAAGACCGTCAAGCTGCGCCGCCGTGCGCAGCGGCGCGCGGCGATCCTCGCCAACGACGCTGCCGTCACGGCCGCCACGGCGACCGGCGCGCCGGGGCGCATCGACGACGAGACGCGCGGCTTGCCGCTCGTCGCGAATTCCGACGGCGCGAGCGCCGGAACGCTGCTGCAGGCGCGCGGCTGCTACGTCTGCAAGGCCCGCTTCCACGCGGTCGACGGGTTCTACCACCAGCTCTGCCCGGTCTGCGCGGCGCGCAACCGCGCCCGCCGCGAGGCGCGCACAGACCTCGCCGGCCGGCGCGCGCTGCTGACGGGAGGGCGCGCGAAGATCGGCATGTACATCGCGCTGCGGCTGCTGCGCGACGGCGCGCACACGACGATCACGACACGCTTTCCGCGCGACGCTGCGCGGCGCTTCGCGGCGATGGACGACAGCGCCCACTGGCTGCACCGCCTGCGCATCGTCGGGATCGACCTGCGCGACCCGGGGCAGGTCGTCGCGCTCGCCGACAGCGTCGCGGCGCAGGGACCGCTGGACATCCTCATCAACAACGCCGCGCAGACCGTGCGCCGTTCGGCGCAGGCATACGCGCTGCTCGCGCGGGCCGAGGCCGCGCCGCTGCCCGCCGGCCCGCTGCCGCAGATAGTGACGCCCGGTGCCGCCCGCCACGGACAGCAGACAGCACAGCTCGCCGACGCCGCACGCGCACACTGGACGCCGACGCCCCAAGCGCTGGCCGACCTGGCGCAGACGGCGGGCTCGGCGTCGCCGCAGCGGATCGCGATCGGCGAAGCCGTCGACGCCGGCGGGCTCGTCCCGGACCCGCACGCCGTCAACAGCTGGATCCAGCGCGTCGACGAGGTCGATCCGGTCGAGCTGCTCGAGGTCCAGTTGTGCAACGTGACCGCGCCGTTCATCCTTGCCGGGCGCCTGCGCCCCGCGCTCGCGGCATCGCCCGCGCGCCGCACCTACGTCGTCAACGTCTCGGCGATGGAGGGGCAGTTTCATCGCGGCTACAAGGGGCCCGGGCACCCGCACACGAACATGGCCAAGGCGGCGCTGAACATGCTGACCCGCACGAGCGCGCAGGAGCTGCGCAGCGACGGCATCCTCATGACGAGCGTCGACACGGGCTGGATCACCGACGAGCGCCCGCAGCCGACGCGGGCGCGGCTGGCCGGGGAGGGCTTCCACGCGCCGCTGGATCTCGTCGACGGCGCGGCGCGCGTCTATGACCCGATCGTGCGCGGCGAAGCGGGCGAGGACCTCTTCGGCTGCTTCTTGAAGGACTACGAGCCGGCGCCGTGGTGAGCGGTGGCGTTCGGAGTTCACCAGTCGGCGTCAAACGCTGCCGCAACCCGAGACCTTGCGCGGCGAACGCTCAGGCTGCCGCCCAGGCCGCCGCGAGGTGCACGATGACCGCGGCGGCGGCGGCCATGTCCTGCAGCGAGGCCCACTCGCGCGCGGAGTGATAGGCGTGCCCGCCGGTGAAGATGTTCGGCGTCGGCAATCCCATCGCGCTCAGGCGCGAGCCGTCGGTGCCGCCGCGGATCGGCTCGCGCAGCGGCTCGAGTCCCTCGGCGCGGATCGCCGCGATCGCGTGCTCGACGACCTCGGGAAACGGCGCGAGGTGGGCGCGCATGTTCGGGTACTGCTCGACGACGTCGATCTGCAGCGACGCGCCGGGCGTTGCGTCGGCCACGGCCTGCGCCGTCGCGCGCAGCAGCTCCGCGTGGCCGGCGAGCAGCTCGTCGTCGAAGTCGCGCAGGATCGCGCGAATGCGGGCCCGCGCGGTATCGCCGCTCATCTCATAGACGTGGATGAAGCCCTCGCGGCCGGAGGTCGTCTCCGGCGTCAGGCGCTCCTGCGGCAGCGCCGCGACGATCCGCGCAGCCACGCGAGCGGCGTTGACGAGGATCCCGGTCGCGAGGCCGGGATGGACGTCGACGCCCGTGATGGTGATCGTCGCCTCCAGCGCGGAAAACGTCTCGTCCTGGATCTCGCCCGCCGACGAGCCGTCCATCGTGTACGCGCAGCGCGCGCCGAACGCCTCGACGTCGAACAGGGTGGCGCCCTCGCCGACCTCCTCGTCGGGCGTGAAGCAGATGCGGATCGTCGGCCGCGGCAGCTCGGGATGCGCCTGCAGGTGCGCGACCGCGGCCATGATCTCGGCGACGCCCGCCTTGTCGTCGGCCCCGAGCAGCGTGTCGCCCGATGCCGTCACGATGTCGTGACCCGCGCGCGAGGCGAGGTGCGGCTCGCTCGCAGGGTCAAGCGTGATTGCGTTGCGCGGCAGCGTGATCGGCGCGCCGTCGTAACCGCGGTGCACGATCGGCACGACGCCGGCGCCCGGCGCGTCCGGGCTCGTGTCGACGTGGGCGATCAGGCCGATGACCGTCGCGGCGTCGCCGCCGGCGCTGGCCGCAAGCGTGGCGGTGACGTAGCCATTCTCGTCGACCGCGGCGTCGGCCAGGCCGATCTGTGCGAGCTCCTGCGCGAGCAGGCGGGCAAGCTCGAGCTGACCGGGCGTGCTCGGGCTCTGCGTGCGGTCGCGCGCCGCCTGCGTGTCGATGCGGACGTAGCGGTCAAACCGCGCGAGCACGTCAGGCGCCAGCGACTCGGCGAGGGTCGAGGTGAAGTGGGCCATCGCCCTACGGTAACCGGGCGCGGGGCTACTGAGTCGGCCGCGGCGACCGGGCGCGTGTGCTCGCGCACGTCCGGTGGCAGCGCCGCCCAGATCGTCGCGAAGTCGGCGTGGCTTGAGTGGTTGGCGAAGTACACGCGTGGCCGCTCGCTGCGCGACTGCACGTGCCAGGCCGCCACGGCGCCGGTGACGAGCCGCGTGAAGGCCGCGATCAGGCCGCCAACCACGTCAGCCGCCCGGCAGCGCGGCGCCGATGTGCCGCAGGCGCGCCGCCAAGTTCAGCGCCGTGCCGGCTGCGATCACGACGAGGCCGATCGTCAGGCCGACCCCTCGAAGTCCGCGCCAGCGGCGGCGGCCTCGATCGCCGACGCGACGCAGGCAAGCGTCAGCGCACCGGATGTACGACGGCTGGCAGGGTTTCAGCGACAGCCGCCTCGCCGTCGTGCTCATCTTCACCTGGGCGCTCGGCCGCGCGTCCCTGTGCGCCCGCGCGACCTCCACCGATCGGCACCATGCGGCGCCGCGGCCAGGATCAGAGGTAGGCGCCGCTGGGCAGGAACGGCGCCAGCGTGCCGAGCTGCCCGCGCACGAAGATCGGCCCGCACGAGCCGATCGACAGGCCCGCTTCGAGCCCGATGTCGATCGCCCAGTTGTTGTCGGCCGAGATGAAGTCGACGCAGACCGTTGCGCCGCGCGTGCCGCTCGTGATCGCGCCCCAGAGCAGATCGGCGGCCACGGCCGTCGTGCGCGCCGCCAGCAGCATGACGTTGCCGTCGCGCGCACAGGCGAAGCCGTCCCCCTCGACGACGAGCAGGCAGCTGTCCGGCCGGCCGAGCAGGGTCGGCAGGTCGCGCAGGTGCGAGGCGCCGCGGACGTGACGCGAGGCCGCCTCGATCGTGTGTGCGTCGGCGGTGAGGTCGCCTGCCCGGCAGCGCAGCGCCGTCGGTGCCCGGCGCGGGTCGCAGGCGCCCGACAGCCTGACGGTCGGGATCAGCCGGTACCCGGGGCTGCGCGCGTAGCGGCGCATCGCCGCCGGATGCGAGGAGGAGAGGATGATGCCGCCGCGCGCGTGCGCGCCGTACTGCAGCGCGGGAGCGTAGAGGCGGGTGCCGATCCCCCGCCCCTGGTAGTCCGGCAGCAGCCCGAACAGGCTGAAGCCCCAGACGCCGTCGCGGATGAGCCCGATCGCGGTGCCGATGATCTCGCCGTCGAGCTCGGCGACCCAGCAGCCGCCGGGGTCGGTGCGCTGCAGATGCGCGACCCGGGCCGTGGCGCTGGCCGCCTGGATCGCCGCCTCCTGCGCGGACAGATCGCGCGGATGGAGCTCGTCGAGCGCCGCGGATGCCACCGCGCGCGCGGCGCCGGCGTCCTGCGCCAGCATCGGACGGATCGTCACGTCGGCGGGCGAGATTGCGGTGCGAGCCATGGCTTTCGAAACTAGCGACGTTGCCGCCCCGGTTGCGATCTGACAGGCTCCGGACGTCATGTGACCGCGGACGGGAAGGTCTTGTGAGCGACTTCATCGCCGGCCCGGGAGCCGGCGGCGCACGCAAGGGCGGGGCCGGCCCGTCCACCGACGGCGGACCACCGCCGGTGCTGATGGCTGCGCTCGGCGCCGCCGCGCTCATCGCGATCGCGCTCGTCGCCCTCTTCGGCCGCTTCGGCAGCGGTGACGAGGGCCAGGCGGCACCCGTGCGTGACCCGGACGCCACCCCGGCGATCACGACAGCGGAGCGCGAACGCGTCATGCTGAGCGTCACGCTGCTGGGCAGCGGCGACGGCGTGATCCAGATCCAGCCGGGAGACATCGCCTGCATCGAGTCCTGCGAGCACGAGTTCGACAAGGGGACGCGCGTGACGGTCACCGCGGACGCTCGGGGTGGTTCGACCTTCAAGAGCTGGGGCGACGCCTGCGACGGCAGCGGGCGCTGCTCGATCGTCATGACCGCGGCGCGTGCCCTCGACGCGACGTTCGACAGCAAGCCCACCGAGCCGCTGTGCGACGACGATCTCGACGCCGCGGCTGACGCGGCTTGCGCAGGCGACGATCTCGATCCCGGCGCGGAGGACCTCGACCCGGGCGATGACCTTGACCCGGCGCCGCCCGCCGGCGATTGCGCGGACGGGCGCGACAACGACCGCGACGGGCTCACCGACACCGCGCAGGATCCCGACTGCCTCTCAGGCAGCGCCGAGGCGGGTTCCGGCAGACCGCCTGGCGCGACCGCGCCACCACCGGCTGCGGCGGTCAGGGACTGCTCCGACGGTCGCGACAACGACGGCGACGGGTTGACGGACACCGCGCAGGACCCCGGCTGCGACGGCCAGGGCACGGAGGCCGACTGAATTCAGGACGCGGCGCGACCGTCGGCCCGCGCGCCCACTGAGGGGGAAATAGCCATTTCCACCGGACCGGAGCCGGCGCCCGCGCCGAGAGGAGCTAGCCGACGTTCACGGCGACGGCGTGCCGGCGCCGCAGATGGCGGGTCAGCTCGACCAGCGCCGTGACCGCGGCCGCAAGGCCGAAGCCGAGCAGCAGTCCCTTGAGAGGGTCGCTCTCGAACGCGACGCCGCCGATGTAGCCGACGAGCGCCGAGTACGTTCCCCACGTGATGGCGGCGACGGTGTCGAAGGCGGCGAAGCGCTGCCAGCGGTAGCTCACAGCGCCGGCGGCGAGAGTGACCGCCGTTCGTGCGCCGGGGAAGTACCGCGAGGCGATAATGATGAGACCTCCGCGGGTCGCGAGCGCCGCGCGAGCGCGGTCGAGCGCCGCCCGCCGGCGGCCCGTGCTGCCCGCGCGACCGTCCAGTCGCGGGCCGGCGAGACGACCGAATGCATACGAGACCTGGTCGCCGGTGAAGGCGCCGAGCGCGGCGGCCAGGATCACGAGCACAAGCGAGGTTTCGCCCGAGGCAGCGAAGACGCCAGCCGTGACCACCGACGTCTCGCTCGGCACCACGGGAAAGAATCCGTCGATCGCCGCGACGGCGAACAGGACCAGGTAGATCCACGGTGAGGACACGACGTCCTCGACGAGCGGCAGGATCACATCGGTCATGACGTGAGCCTGCCAGCGACGGCCGGCGCGCGACAGAGGGGCTGACAGGCGTCAAGGGGTTCGGCCTGCACCACCCCGATCGGATACGACGAGCGATGGCTCGTTCGGCGCGCCCGAACTGCCCGACGCCAACGGCGGCGTCGCCGGTGTCGTCACTACCGCCGCCGGCGCGACCGTCGTCGCCTGCATCCGCCGGCATCGCGCGTCCGGACGGCTCGCGTCATTGGCTGTCGGGTCAGCACGACGCCAGCAGCTCCGCACAGGCGATGTTGGGCGCGTATACGGCCTCGTCTGTGAGTCCCCAGGCGAGCGCGTGGACGATGCCCCAGCCGCGCGCGCGTCCTTTCTCCACGCCCAGCTCGGAGCTGAGCAGGTCGAGCCGTCGCTGCACGACACGCCGCGGCGCGGGCGCGCTCAAGAGCTGATCGCGTCTATCGCGCAGCAGCGAGGCGAGGTCAAACGCGCGCTCGCCGACCAGCGGCTTTGGGTCGATCGCGAGCCAACGCTCCTCGGCTGCCAGTACGTTGCCGCCATGGAAGTCCTGATGGCAGACCACCGCGTCGGGCTGAGAGCCCGCCAGCTCGACGCATAGCGAGCGCGCCTCATCAAGCAGGCGACGGGAAAACGGCCGCCCGTGATGCTTGTAGCGCGCCGGCAGCTCGCGCGACCAGCGCCGCGCGGCGTCTGCGAGTGAGGCGAACGGAGCGGCCGCGGGTGGCGCTCTCCACAGGCGACGCAGGATGTCCGCGGCGATCCGGTGGGCTGCGTCCTCATCCGGAATGCTCCAGAGCAGGACGCCTGGAACGCAGCGCTCGAGCAGCATCGCGTGGCGCGCCCGGTCGTACTCGTAGAGGCGCACCGCACCGCGGCCCGCCCAAAGGCTGAGCGCGTCGGGCTCATGCCGTGTCTCCTCGTCCGGGAAGCTCAACTTGAGGATCGCCGGCGTGCCGTCGGAGAGTTCGGCGGGTGCGACCCACGAGACGCTGCCGGGCTCGATCGGGGCGTGAACCGTCAGCCGCCAGTCGCGCGCGCAGCCGGCCACGAGCCCGCGCAGCTTCGAAAGCCAGGCACTTCCGCCGGGCAGTCCGTGCAGCCACTCGAGCCCCCGAGGGATCGGGAGCGCCTCCTCGATCACGAGCAGAGCGCCGTCGCGGGCTACGTCCTTCTGGACTCGCGCGCGCGCCATGCGAGCACCCTACGCAGGCGGACGAGGCATCACCTCACCGTGCCGGCGGCACGGCTCTGTGGCTGTCGTCCAAGGCGCGCCGGTTCGCCTGTCAGCGGCCGACCTCGCGGTTTCGACCCGTAGCCGTTGCTGGTCGTCGTCGGCTTGCATCGCAATGCGTCCTCGGCGGCGGCCTTGCGCATCACGGCGGCCGCCGCGCCGGCTGAAAGATTCGATGGACGTCAAATCGTTCGCGATCTCTGCGCATCTCGCCCACGCTGGTGCCGTGAACGTCAACCGCTCAATCGCAGGAGCCGCGAACAATGAACACCCTCGCAGACATCGATCCCAAGACCGCTGCCGAAACCCTGATCAAGCGCCTGGAAGACGCCTGGAATGCCGCCGACGGGGCGGCCTTCGGCGCCCCGTTCGCACCCGACGCCGACTTCGTCACGATCCGCGGCGAGCTGCACTCCGGCGAGGCGATCGCCATCGGCCACCAGCAGATCTTCGACACGATCTACGCGGGCAGCACCGTTCGCTTCACGGTGCTCGACGCGCGCGAGCTCGACGACCGCGTCATCCTCGCCCACGTTCGCGCGAACCTCAGTGTCCCGGCGGGCCCGATGGCAGGCGAGGCCCAGGCGCTGGCAAGCATCGTCCTCGCCCGTGACGGCGACGAGCATCAGATCGCCGCCTTCCACAACACGCGAGTCGCCTCGGCGCAGTGAGGTGGCGGGCGGCACCGGCCAGGAATGAGCTTCGGCAGCCGCGACGCGCGCTTCCCATGCTGAGGCTCGCCCCTCCAAAGCGGACGTCTAGTGGACCCGTCCGGAGCAGTTGACCGGCCGCCTGCGGGCTTGTCGCGCGGCGCGCTCGTTCATCCCCGGGCGAGCGCGTCGCCGGTGGCAGTTCGTACGTACAGGACGGAGCGCCCCTCGCGGCGCGCGCTGGCCAAGCCGGCGTCGCGCAGCGTCGTGAGGTGGTGTGAGGCGCCTGCGGGGCTGATCGACAACAGCTGTGCGATGTCGGCGGTCGAGCGCGGCGCGGCGAGGGCGACGAGGATCGAGGCGCGTGTGGCGCCGAGCAGGCGCACGAGGCCGCCGGATGCGCCGGTGCCCTCGTCCCAGAGGGTGGCGATGCCGCGGGCTGGATAGATGAGGGTCGGCTGCCAGGGGGCGAGCTCGATCGTCGCCGGGCGCGCCCACTGAAAGGCCGACGGCAGGAGGACCAGGCCCCGGCCGTCGAGCTCGATCGTCGCCTCGCGGTCGCTGACGACATCGAGGTGGTCGGCGATCCAGGCGACCCCCGGATGCAAGTCGGCGAACAGCCCAACCGGACCGCCCTGCGCGAGCCGGCGCGCGCGGTGTGCGATGTCGGCGTCGAGGAAGGCCTGGATCCGCGGCCAGGCT
The DNA here is from genome assembly GCA_902806175.1 of uncultured Solirubrobacteraceae bacterium. GTDB lineage: Bacteria > Actinomycetota > Thermoleophilia > Solirubrobacterales > Solirubrobacteraceae > CADCVQ01. Next base: position 10,392 of record CADCVQ010000149.1, on the reverse strand, counting down.
GGCTCGATCCCCCGGTTCCAGAAGGCCTCGACGGCGTCGGCGAGGCGGCGCACCTCGCGACGCGGATGCTCAAGCCACGCATCGGATATCCGCGACCGGCGGTGTTGGGCGCCGAACAGCTCGATGTCGTGGCGGATCTGCTTGAGGGGCGTGCGGCGCAGCGCGTCGAGGTCATCGTCGATGCGGCCCAGCGGGCCGCTGGGCGGCGGTGTCAGAAAGTCGGGCATGTAGCCGCGCGGCGGGATGAGCGCGACGACCCGCTCGAGCGCGAGTCCGCCGAGCCGACCGCTGAGCGACCGCAGCCACGGCAGGTGCAGCGCGGCGCTCGAGGGATCCTGCAGGGCCACGAGCGAGCGGACCGCCTCCCACATCGGCGAGATGGCAAACCGCGTGCGCGCAAGATCCTCGACGGAGAAGACGAAGCGGATCACCTCGGCGGACGCTACCGCGGCGGCGACCGCTACCTCCGGCGTCAGCATCGGGTCGCACGAGGATTTGATCTAAGTCGAATTCTTCGCGACCTCCGCGTGTGTCGCCGACGCTTGCGGCCTGACTTCAACCGCTCGACCCGAAGGAGCCGCGACACCATGCACAACCTCATCGCACTGTCCCTGGCCGTGCCTGGAACACCGCTTCACGGCCTGAACGACGTCGAGCCTCGCTCACGATCCACCTCCCCGCCGATGCGCGCCGGTCGCGCATCGAGGCCCAGCGCGAAGGCCAAGGGAACCCGACCGCAGGCAAAGCGCGGCCGGCGCTGCGTGCCTCGACAATCACAGATCGGCACTGGTAAATCTTTCACCCTCACCAAAATGGCCGGCACCGCTTTGCAACAAGAGCGCAGCAAACCTGCGCAAGGGCTGCGTCACCCGCGATCGGGCGTCGCGCAGACGACGACCACGCTTGACACATTCCCATATAGGCATATGCTTCTCGCATGGCTCGAGCGGCAACGACAGCGGATGCGTTCAACGCGGTGGCCGAGCCGCGCAGGCGACAGATCCTCGATGTCCTGGCCGGGGGAGAGCGACCCGTCAACGACCTCGTGCGGATCGTCGGCCTCGCGCAACCGCAGGTGTCCAAGCACCTGCGCGTGCTGCGCGCGGTGGGAGCGGTCGACGTGCGTGAGGACGGCCGCCAGCGGCTGTACCGGCTCAACGGCCACGCGCTCAAGCCGATCCACGACTGGGTGAAGACCTACGAGCGCGCGTGGACCGAGCGGTTTGACCTGCTCGATGTCGTCCTGGATGAACTCAAGCACGAGGAGCGAGGAGATGAAGACGGTGACCAGTAGCGCCACGGCGACTGTGACGATGCCGACCGATGAGGAGATCCTCATTACGCGAGAGTTCGACGCGCCCAAGCACCTGGTGTACAAGGCGTGGACGACGCCCGAGATCGTCCGGCGCTGGTGGAGCGGCCAGCGCGGCGCGATGACGGTCGTCGAGATCGACCTGCGCGTCGGTGGCACGTGGCGCTACGTGATGGAGGCCGAAGGGGCTACGAGGTCGCCTTCCACGGCGAATACCGCGAGATCGTCGCCGAAGAGCGGATCGTCACGACCGAGGTCTACGAGGCCATGCCGGAGAGCGAGGCACTGAACATCGTAAAGTTCTCCGAGGCCGACGGGCGCACGACCGTCACGCTGCTCATGCAGCTCGAGAGCAAGGACGTGCGCGACATGATCCTGAGCTCCGGGATGGAGGTCGGCATGCAGGAGCAGCTCGACCTGCTCGAGGCGGTCGCGATCGCGCTGGGCTGAGCGCGCAGCCCGCGCTCAACCGCCCGACCGCACGGCATCGCGCGCCGCATCCGTGAGCGGGGTGCCTTCGCCGGGTGCGGCCGCGTCGAGCTCGGCCAGGCCGCGGCGGGCGAGCAGCACCGTCAGCGCACCGGCGCCGCCGGCGATGCCGACGGCGATGGCCCAGCCGGGCATCACCCGGCGCAACGCCATGATCGGCAGCGTGCCGACGGCGATGGCGCTGACGGCGCCCGCGGCGCCGGCAGCGGCCAGCAGGCGTGCGCCCTTGGCGCCGCCTGCCGCGCGCTCAGTGGCCTCGGCACGCAGCGTCTCGACCTCGTGGCGAACGGTCTCGCCGAGATCGCGCACCATCCCGGCGAGGAAGTCGCCGGTCTTCGTACCGCCTGACTGCGTCGTCGGCTCGGACTGGCCTTCTGCGCTCATCGTGCTCTCCCCGCGTCGGTTGCCACTGCGCGGCATACCCGTGGCAGGGTGGACGCAGCAGCGACCGGGTAACCGGCGAGCCATGCCCAATCACGCGCCTGACCCTGTCACCGCAGCGGCCGCCCCCGAGGAGCACGTCGTCGACGCGCCGCCGCCGAAGCCGGACTACCCACGCTTCCGCGTCGAGCCGGGTGTCCCGATCCGACTCAGCGACATGTCTCCGGACGAGAGCGAGGGCTACGAGGCCAAGAAGGACGTCAAGTCCGAGCTCGCCGTTCACCGCAAGCGCATCGCCGATCTGCAGGCGCGCCTGTACGCCGAGCAGCGCCAGAGCCTGCTGATCGTGCTGCAGGCGATGGACACCGGGGGCAAGGACGGCGCGATCTCGCACGTCTTCGGGGGCGTCAACCCGCAGGGCTGTCGCGTGTGGTCCTTCAAGGCGCCCAGCGCGGAGGAGTCCGAGCACGACTTCCTGTGGCGCTACCACCTGCGCACGCCGTCGCGCGGGATGATCACGATCTTCAACCGCTCCCACTATGAGGACGTGCTGGTGGTGCGCGTCAAGAACCTCGTGCCCGAGGAGGTCTGGCGCGACCGCTACGAGACGATCTGTGACTTCGAGCGCACCCTGGCGCGCGAGAACGTCGTCGTCCTGAAGTTCTTTCTGAACATCTCCAAGGACGAGCAGAAGCGCCGCCTCGAGGCGCGCCTGGAGGACCCCGACAAGCACTGGAAGTTCTCCTCCAACGACCTCAAGGAGCGCGTCTTCTGGGATGACTACCAGCGCGCGTTCGAGGATGCGGTGAACCAGACGTCGACGCAGTACGCCCCGTGGTATGTCGTGCCGGCAAACAAGAAGTGGTTTCGCAACCTCGTGATCGCGCGGACGATCGCCGACACGCTCGAGGCGATGAACCCCGAGTTTCCGCAGGCGGAGGAGGGGCTCGACAAGATCGTGGTGCCCGACTGAATCGGGCCCGCGGCCGCGGCGCGGGCATGCGGCGAGCTACACGCGGGCGCGGCGTCGTAACGGTCTCCCACCGCGCTGGCGCAGCGCCGGGGCGCGTCGTGCGCGTGGCTCATAATCGGCGTCATGACCGTCATTGCGATCGCAGACATCTTCGGCATCAGCGGCCGCCGCGGCGAGCTGACGGCCCTGTTCAGCCGAACCGAGCAACATGTCCGCAGCTTGCCGGGCTCGCGCCGCTATGCCTTCGCCGCGCGCATCGAGGCACCCGACGAGTTCGTGCTCGTGGGCGAGTGGGACTCCGAAGCGGCGATGGATGCCTACTACCGCTCCGAAGCGTTAAGGGTCGGAGATGGACAGCCGCCGGTGGGAAGCACGGTCTCGCTGCGCACCGCAACCTGAAAGAACTTCCTGCCCTTCGCGCGTGAGGGCATCCTCGACGACGCGCTGCTCGACCTCAAGCCGGGGCTGCTCTCTGGATGACGACCTTGTCGACGATCTACGTCGGCTGGCACTACCCGATCGACGTGCTCGGCGGCATCGTCATCGGGCATGTCGCCGTCTAGGCGGGCGCCATGGCGACGGGCCACGCGCTGCGCGGCCGGCTGCGCGTGGCGATGAGCCGCGTGGACGAGCGACCCGAGGCGGGCTGAGATCACCGCTCTCCGTGTCGGCCGTCGACGCGCGGCGGCCCACGTATGTCCTCCACGCCGCGAACGCGGCAATGGCGATCAGCGGGAAGACCTCGAGCAGGCTCAGCGCCCAGTGTCCAGCATGTGCGATGACGAGCATGGCGTTGGCGGCCGGCCGGGCCGGGGCTGGTCCGCCAGCCCCGGCGACCGGCGGTTGCCCGTCAGGCCGCGACCGTCCGCCGCGGAGCGGTGGCCGGGCTCGACAGGCCGATCGCGATGCCGCTGACGGCGATCGCGACGTGCAACAGGTTGTCGGCGGTGTTGATCGGGATGATCGACAGCAGCAGCCCGCCGTCGCCGACGATGAACCCGAGGATCGTCACGAGCACGTAGACGACGCCGTAGCCGATGCTGAACAGCCGTGCCTTGGCCGCCGTGCCCGCCATCGCGAGGCCGACGATGCCCGACAGCAGGTGCACGACGTTGTGCCAGCCGTTGATGTCGAACACGATCAGTGTCCCGCGCTGCGCGCTGTCGCCGACGGCGAAGCTCGACTCGACGAGAAAGCCGGCGAGTCCGACGAGCACGAGCACGCCGCCGAGCGTCAATGCGTAAACCTGGGCAAGGGTCTTGTCTTGCATGTGGCACCTCCAGAAGCAGTGAATTTGACACTGTGTTCGGTTGAGGCAGGGCGCACGGATCACCGGGTCTGCCGTTGCGGGCTCCCAAACCGATCAATGGCGGGCTTGGCATCTACGTGAGCGCTACTGAAGCCCGCCTCGGTTGCCGCCCGCCGCTGGGCGTAGAGTTGCGCAGGTCTTCGCGTTTCCGCCGGGACGCTGTGATCAGTAGTCGCAGACACGACGCAGTGCAGGAGCCAGTCGCGCGACAGCGCCGTGGCGTGACCGCGTGACCGCGTGACCGCGTGAGCGCTACGGCACGGAGGGCTGGGGCGGCGCGACGTTCATCGTGCGTCTGCGGCCGCCTTCTCCGCCGCCTTCTGGCGATGCTCCGCCGCCTCGCGCGGTTCGTCGTAGCGCTCCCGGAGCGCCGCGACGATGTCGTCGGCGTCGCCGTCGAGCAGCGTGTCGTCCGGCAGCTTCACGACGGGAATCTCGCGTGAGCCAACCGCCTCATGCATCGCGTCGCGGTCGTCGGGATCGGCCGGCACCTGGCGTGCCACGAAGGGGATCGCGAGCTCGGTGAGCGCCTCGCGGACCTTGTGCGAGTGCGGGCACCACTCCGCTTGCCAGACCTCGAGCATCTCAGACATGGTGACCGCAGCTACCCGCCGCACCGAAGCCGAAACCGCATCCATTGGCGGCGTTGGCGTACTCCGCCTGCCCTGTGGGTAGCGAGGCACCGTGAGTATCGGCGCCGTCGTGTATCTGGTCCTCGGTGTGATCGTGGCGATGTCGCAGAACTACTTCGATCACCTGACCACCCTCGGCCGCCTGCTATCGGCGCTTGTCGCCGTCGTGCTGTGGCCGGTGCTCCTATTCGGAATCGACATCCGCATCGGCTGAGACCGGCCGCGGTCTCGATCCGTCGGGGACCTCGCGACTCGTAGGTTCGTCCACCCGCGCATCGGGATCGCCGGCCGCGGAAAAGACGAGAGCATGGGTATAGGCACATCGATCTTCCTCATCGCTGTGGGCGCGATTCTCAAGTTCGCGGTCACCGCCACGGTCTCCGGCATCTCGCTGGCGACCGTCGGCACCATCCTCATCGTCCTGGGCATCATCGGTCTGCTGATCTCGATGGTGCTCCTCATGCAGACCCGGCGCGGTGGCACGGCCGTGACGCGCGAGCGCGTCGTGGAGCCGGAGCCCTACGTCTGAGCGTGCTGGCGACGACACAGCCTGCACACGAAGGAGAGGAGCTGTTTTACCCGGCGCGCGCAACCGCGCGCGTCGGCTGCGCGCAGGGCATACCCCCGGCGGTGTGACCGCGTGATCTTCGGCACACTGACGAGCGCATGGATCGCCGCACGAGCAGCCTCGAGTCCCTGCCGCCGCTGGAGCTGCGCCACCTGCGCGATCTTGACCTTGCGCAGGCGCCTACGTCTGGAGGCCGGGCCCACGTGTCGTCGGCCAGCGGCGTCGTGCGCCGCGGCGACTTCGTGTACGTCATCGGCGACGACCTGCTCTCGCTCGCGGTGTTCCGGATGTCGAGCACCGAGCCCGGCGAGCTGCGCCCGGTTCTGCCCGGCACGCTCCCGCTCGACGAGCAGCAGCGCGGCGACGCAAAGCCCGACCTCGAGGCCCTCACCGTGCTCCCGCCTTCGGACGGCGAGCCCTATGGCGCACTCCTCGGGCTCGGCTCGGGCTCGGCTGAGGGACGCGACCGCGGGTTCGTCTGGTCGCTGCAGTCCGACGGTGGCCTGCGCGGCAAGCCGCGCGTCGTCGAGCTCGGACCGCTGTACCGCCTGCTCGGCAAGCACGTCGAGAGGCTGAACATGGAAGGGGCGTGCGTCGTGGGCGAGCGGCTGTGGCTCCTGCACCGCGGCAACCACGCAGAGACGACGAACGTCGTCGCCGAGCTCTCGCTCGCCGCGGTGATGGAGTCGCTGCGGGGCGATCTGCGCATCGACGTCCACGAACTCGCCGCGATTCGCTCCTACGAACTCGGCGATCTCGACGGCGTCGAGGTCACGTTCAGTGATGCCACGCCCGTCGGCGACGACATCCTCGTGTTCACGGCGTCTGCCGAGGTGCAGGGCGACGCCGGCGACGACGAGAAGATCCGCGGCTCCGTCGTCGGCACGATCGATGACGCCGGCGAGGTCAGGCGCATGCGGACGATCGACCGCCGCTACAAGGTGGAGGGCGTGCACGCCACGATCGAGACCGGCGTCATCGACTTCCTGTTCGTCTGCGACCAGGACGATCCGCGGACAGCATCGCCGCTGCTCGCGGCCACGATGCCGGTCGACGGCCGCCTCGAGCACGCGGCCGGCGATTGACTCGCCGTTTGCCGGCCAAGGTCAACGGCCTTCTGTGCGACAGCAGCGGGCGGCCGATCACTGGGTGACCGCTCCCGGCGGCGCCAACGTTCGTCCAGGCGCGGTTTGAACGCGACACGTTCAGGGTTCAATGACTGAACGGCGCTCCCCGCAGGAGTCAACGGAGGAATCAACATGAGCGACCTGGACACACGCAAGACAGGCGGCAGCCAGAAGGTGAACTTCGCGACGGTGAGGTTGGAGTCCTGCAGCCTCGCGACCGAGCAGCTGATCGACCTGCTCGTCGTGGCCGCGCGCGAGAACCCTGACATCGATGTCCACATCGAAGATCACGGCGCGTGCCTCGCGCGGAGCTTCAGCTGAGCGACGCAAATCGGCGCTTTCCCAGCAACCCCGGCCAATAGAGCTTCACGATTCGGCGAGCGCGGCGTACCCGCCCGTGATGCCTACCCAAGCCGCCAAGCCGCGTGTCGTCGCAGACAAGGCTCGGCAGGTCCATCGCCAAGTCCGTCCCGGGAGCACGCAGGGACGCCGAGGCGGCGTTCACGCCCTGACGCGGCAGTTCATCCGCCGGCGCCGGCAGCGCACCGGCCTGACCTGGGCCGCGGGACGCTCGCCTGAGGGGTCCGCCGTGCGTCAGTGCCAGGCGCCGGAGTCGCCGGCGCGCCCCAGCTCCCAGCCCGCCGCCCAGCGGTCAAGGCGCCAGGAGCCGAGCGTGACAGCGAGCAGGACGATCCCGTAGCCGGCGAAGCCGCCGACCTCGGCGGCGATCACGAGGAGCCAGAGGAACGCGGCGATCCACGCGAACGGGCGCCACGGCACGTGCGGGCGCGAGCGGCGCTGCTCGTCGTCGTCCTCGTCCTCCCACCCACGCGTGTCGATGAGCATGAGCATGGATGTCGACGGTAGCTGATCAGTCAAGCGGTGGCGGCAGCGCGACACGGGACCCCAACGCAACGGCAACGGCGGTCACGCGATGAGCCGATCTCAGGTCGCGCGGGCTGCGAGCGACGCACCGCCGACGGTTGATGGCGTCGTGCTCGCGGGCGCGAGCCTCGACGGCAGTCAGTGCGACCGCCATCCGCCGCGCGAGCTCCGCGCGGCCGAGCTCTTCGGTCGCCTTGCGCTGACGCCGTACCGCCCGGGTGCGGCGCACGCCGAAGAGCGCTGCGCCGACCAGCACGACGTACTTCGCGCAGCCCCGAGCAGCGACAGGGCCGGGCCGAGGATGTCACCGAGAGTGGCGCGCCAGACGTGGCGGCTATGTCCCCACCGGCGACTGCGCACAGCTCCCCGGCGCGGGCGCCCATGGGCATCCGCTACGTCACGAACGGAGGGGGAACCAGCGGTTCCCCCTCTTGAACTGCTCCCGCGAGGTCGCGGCCTATGCGGTCTGAGGGGCAGGAACGGAAGCTGCGTCGGGCTGCGCCCGCGACGCTCCGACGCGGAGCATGCGCGCGGCCCGCTCCGGGAGCCACCAGTTCCAGCGGCCGAGGATGGCGACCGCGGCCGGCGCGAGGATGCCGCGGATGATCGTCGCGTCGATCAGGATTCCGCCGCCGAGCGCAGTGGCGAAGATCTTGGCCTCGGTTCCAGGGGTGGTGCTGAAGGCGACGAACGCGAGGCCGAGGATCAGGGCGGCGCTCGTGACGAGCCGGCCGGTGCGGCCGATGCCCTCGACGACGGCGGTCTCTGTTGAGCCGGTGCGATCGTACGCCTCGCGCATGCGGCTGATGATGAAGACCTGGTAGTCCATCGAGATGCCGAACAGGAAGGCGAAGATGACGATCGGCAGCTCGACGTTGATCGCCTGTGTCGCCTCGATGCCCCAGATCGCCTCGGACCCGAATCCCTTCTGGAAGACGAGCACGATCAGGCCCCAGGCGGCCGCGACGGAGAGCAGGTTCAGCAGGACGGCCTTGAGTGGCAGGATGAGCGAGCGGAATGCCCGCGCGAGCAGCAGGAACGTGAGGATGGAGATGAGCGCGATCAGCAGCGGGAAGTTGCCGTAGACGGCGTCGAGGAAGTCGGCGGTATGCGCGGCCTGGCCACCGATCGTCACACCGGCGGGAAGTTCGGTGGCGTGGATGCGGTCGAGCGTTGCTCGCCCGGCCGGGGAGTTTCCGTCCTCGGTCGGGATGACGGTGACGAGCGACGTCTCGCCGCGGCGCCAATCTGGGGGTGCTGTCGTGCCGCGGACACCCTCGATGCCGGCGAGCGTCTTCGCGACGGCCTCGGGGTCGCCTGAGCGGACGAGCGCGTCGAATGGTGAGAGCGGCCCTGTGCCGATGCCCGAGTCCTGCAGCTTCTGCAGGCCGGCGTGGGCGGACCCGGCTTGGGCGAGCGAGTCGGCGCGCGGGTTGCCGAGCTGGATCGAGGAGGCGGCGACGACGAGCGCGGCGAGCACGGCCGTGGATGTCGCGGCGGCGGCCCAGCGGTGGCGTACGATCAGGCGCGCCCAGGCCGACCAGGCGCGGCTCGGGCGGGCGTCGCGGTGGTTGCGAGGCCAGTCGAGCCTCGGTCCGATCGTCGCCAGGAGAACCGGCAGCAGCGTGACTGCCACGGCGACGCTGACGAGCGCGATCAGCAGGCCCGCGATGCCGATGCTGCGCAGGAACGGCACCGGCACGGCGACCAGCGCGAGCAGCGAGATCGCGACGGTCGTGCCGCTGAAGGCGACGGCGGAGCCGGCGTGGCGCATCGCGTTTCGCACCGCCGTCTCGTTGGTCACGCTGGACTGCTGGCGTTCCTCGCGCCAGCGGACGACCACGAGCAGGGCGTAGTCGATCGCGATGCCGAGCCCGATCAGCGCGACGAGGTACTGGACGATCACCGAGACGTCGGTGACGCTGGCCAGTGGCCAGATCAGCAGGAAGGTCGTCGGGATCGCGACGAACGCCATCATCACCGGCACGATCGCCATGAACGACCGAAAGACGAAGAGGAGGACCAGGAGCGCGCCCAAGGCCGCCAGCAGCGTCCCCAGCAGGACGCCGGTGCCGCCCTCGCTCTCGCCGGCCGATGCGCGCAGTGCGTCGAGCCCCGTCACCTGCACGGCCGAACCGCCGACGCTGACGCCTGCTAGCGCTGACTGCGCCAGCCGTGCCTCGACCTGGCCGGGATCGACGCCACCCTTTGCCGGGATGTAAACGAGGGCGAAGGTCGTGCGACCGTCGTCGGAGACAAATGCCCGGTCGCGGGTCGAGGCATACGATGCGGTACTGGCCTTCGGCAGCGCCGCCGCGACCTTCGCGAGCGCCGCGTCGAGCTGCCTGGTAACTCCGGGCGAGTCGACGGTCTTGCCCTTCGGGAGCTTCACGACGGGCACAATCGGCGCGACGTTGCCGCCGTTGCCATAGAGCTCGGAGAGCTCCTTGTTCGTCTCAAAGCCCTCGCGGCCCGGCACGCTGAACTCCTGCGACAGGGCGTTGCTCGATGGCTGGATCGCAGCAAACGCGGCGATCGTGACGACGATCCAGAAACCAACGACGAGGCGTTTGTGGTCCAGGACGAAACGGGTGACGGCGGTCATGACGTTCTCCTTTAGAGGTGTCGTGCGATTCGCTGCCAGCTTCCCGTCACGGCATCACGCAGACCATGCAGGTGCCCCGTGTCGTGGCGACGGTCAACCGCCGGGCGGCGG